>JADGNS010000346.1 GCA_017883355.1 Candidatus Solibacter sp. | reverse complement strand
TGTATGTGCAGCAACTTCGTGGCGGAGCCCCCGCGCGGCTGACCTGGAGCAAGGACAACGAATCGGATCCCTCCTTTTCGGGCGACGGCACCGCCATTGTCTACCATTCGACGCAGGATGGAGGTGGCATCTATCTCATCCCCTCGCTGGGCGGCACTCCGCGCTTGCTGGCGCCCGCGGGCCACAACCCGCGCTTCTCTCCGCAGGGGAATTTCGTGGCCTATTGGACCGGCTTGCGCGATGGGATGATCGAAGGCCAGGCGAAGGCCTTTGTGGTGTCCATCGCGGGCGGCGTGCCGCGTCAGATTCGTCCCGATTTCCCCATGGTGCAACGGCCGGTCTGGTCTCCCGACGGGCAGCGGCTGATCGCGTGGGGCGTGGCGCCAGGCGAGGGCCCCCCCGACGACCGCGCCGATTTCTGGGTGACGGGGCTGGAACGCGATAGGGCGGAATCCGCCGGTCTGTTGGGCCCGGTATCGCGCGCCGGCGGAACGCTGGCGGCCATCGAAGATATGAGTTGGACGGAACAGGGCCTGGTGTTCAGCATGCGCTCGGGTTGGGTACGCAACGTCTATCGCTGCCGCATGACGGGCCGCGGCAAGGCTGAGGGCGACCTGATACGTCTGGCCGGCGGCACGGCCTCCGCCGAGTTCCCCACCGTCTCGCGCGACGGCCAAATGGTATTTGCCAGCGGATCGCAGCGCTTTGACGTCTGGGGGTTGCCGTTGGACGCCAACAGCGGGAAGGCGGGAGGGCCCCCTTACCGGATCACCAACAGCACCGCGCCGGCCGAATATCCCACGGTTTCGCCGGATGGCCGCAAAGTGCTCTACGCGACGCCGCGCAACGGTACTTCACAAATCTGGATGAAGGATCTGGCGAAGGGCGAGGAATCCGTGATCGCCCCAGGTCCCAACGCTTCGGTTCCGTTGTGGCTGCGCAGCGGCGCTGGCGTGGCTTTCGTGCAGAAACTGAGCCAGAGATCCGACGAGTACCTGCTCGATCTCTCGACGGCCCAAACCCGCAAGGTCTACGAAGGCGGCTTCTTCTGGGACGTGAATCAGGCGGCCACGGTGGCGCTGGCGCAGGCCGGCGATTCCAAACAGAACGACATCCTGGCGGTGGATCTGAAGACCGGGCGGTCTTCGGCAATCCTGCGCGCGGCTCCGGGGGCGCCGCTGATTCAGGCGAACTTCTCTCCGGACGACGAGTGGATCGTCTTCCTGGCCAACACGGGCCCTGGAACCGCTCAAATCCACGCCGCGCGCTCGAATGGAATCGTGGAGATTCCGAGGAGCGAATGGATGGCGGTCACCGATGGCCGGAACAAGGTGGACAAGCCACGCTTTTCACCCGACGGAAAGTTGATCTACTTCACCCAGGATCGTGACGGGGGCCGCGGCATCCGCGCCGTGCGCTTCGACCCGCGCTCGGGCCAAACCCTGGGGGATAGCTTCACGGTCTTCGATTCCGATCAGCCCCACCTGACGCTTTTCGGCGTCAGCCCGGGCTCGCTCGCCATCGGCATTGCGAAAGACAAGCTGGTGATGCTGCTGGCCGAGAGCACCTCCAATCTATGGGTCACGGCACTCGAACCCTAGCACCGCACGTGGTATAACCGTCCCATGCGGAAAGCTCTTGTCATCTCTCTCGCCCTCGCCTCGCTCGCCTTTGGCGAAGCGCGACCCAAGGTACGCGCCATCACCGCGTTCATCCGCATCGACGCCGCTCACTACGACGCGCAGGTCGGCGAGGCCGTCAAGTTCCTGAACACTGCGCGCGAGGAATACAAAGCCGCGGGCTTCGAAGTCGAGACCATCCGCGTGGTTACCCAACCGCTTGGCGATTACACCAAGGGGATGAAGCACGCCGATGCCCTGGCCCTGCTGCGGAAGTACGGCGAACTCGCGGCGGCGCTCGGATTCTCGCCCAATCTGGGCGCGGTGCAGCTTACCGACGACGACGACCGGTCCACCGTCGATCTCGCCATCGACGTTTTCGCCTCCACCAAAATCAACGGCAGCCTGGTGGTCGCCGCCGAGAACGGGATCCACTGGAAGTCGATTCGCGAGGCCGCGCGGCTGGTCAAGGCCGTCGCCGCCAAGAGCCCCAATGGCGGTGGCAATCTGAACTTCGCCACTACCGCCATGGTGAAGCCGTACGGGCCGTTCTATCCCGGCGCGTGGCACACCGGGCCGGGCAAGACCTTCGCCGTTGGCCTGGAGAGCGCCAACGTGGTGGCCGAGGTGTTCGCACAATTCCACGAACCCGGTCCCGCGGAGGCGAAGCTCGCCGAAGCGCTGACTGCGCACCTCATGCGCGCCGAGGCTGCCGCGGTGCGTATCGCGGCGGCCACGCAGTGGACTTACGCCGGCATCGACCCTACGCCGGCGCCGCTTGGCGACGTCTCCATCGGGCGCGCCATCGAGAACTTCATCGGCGCGCCGTTCGGCTCCGGCGGCACCATGACCGCGGCCAGCATCATCACGCGCGCCGTGCAATCCACGCCGGTCAAGCAGGTAGGCTACGCCGGATTGATGGTTCCGGTGCTGGAGGATAACGTCCTCGCCAAACGTTGGGAAGAGGGCACGTACAACATGGATTCGCTGCTGGCCTACTCGGCGGTCTGCGCCGGCGGGCTCGACACAATTCCGCTGCCCGGCGATATCAGCGAAGAGCGCCTGGCGCGCATCCTGGGCGACGTTGCCTCGCTGGCCTGGAAGTGGCGCAAGCCGCTCGCCGCTCGCCTGCTCCCGGCGCCCGGCAAGAAGGCCGGCGACCGCACCGCCTTCGACGACAACCGCATGGCCAACACCATCGTGCGGTAACCGCCATGACAATACGGGTCGCGGAAGCGCACGAGGCGGAAGAGATACTGCGGGTCACCAACGCCGCCTATCGGGTGGAGAAGTTCTTTATCGATACCGACCGGTTGGATCCCGAGCGGCTGGCCGCGCTCCTGGCGAAAGGAGTGTTCCTGGTGACGGACGGCCTGGCTGGCTGTGTCTACGTGGAACTGCGCGGCGAGCGAGCCTACTTCGGGCCGGTCTCGGTGGACCCCGCGCGCCAGGGGTCGGGGACCGGCAAGTTACTGGTCAAGGCCGCGGAGGACTATGCCCGCGCCCACGGCTGCCGCTACATGGACCTGCGCATCGTCAATCTGCGCGAGGAGTTGCCCGCCTTCTATCGCAGGCTCGGCTATGCGGAAACGGGCACGGAGCCTTTCCCGGAAACCGAGCCCACAAAGTTGCCCTGTCATCTCATCTGCATGAGCAAGGAGTTATGATTCAGCCGCCGATGAACGCCGATAAGACTTATCTGCGTTGATCCGCGGCCAGTTACTTCTTGGCGGCCGCAGGCGTAGGCGCCGCCGGCGCTGCTCCGGGAGTGGGGGGAACTTCGTTAGGGAAGTAGCCTTCGCGCGCGCTGATCTTGACGTTGGGCAATCCCGGAATCTCCACGGTGATCTTGCGGTACGTCTTAGGCCGGGACACATCTTGATCGTAATCCGGCTTGTAGCGCAGGATGTACTGGGTGGTGATCTCGCCGCCGATTCCGCCGACGGCCTTGATGATGCCGTTGGAGATTTGCGCCGCGTAGCCGCCGGTGCCGACGGTGAGGGCGTAGTTGCCGTCGTCGGAAGGGTTCGAGAGATAGCCGGAAACATCCTTATACAGCGAATTGAGCGGGTATTCGACGTGGCCGCCGGTCTTGTGGGTCAGGCGCTCCAGCACATCCTGGGCTTCGTTGGAGAAGCCGAACGCCATGGTGCTGATGGCATAGATCGTGACCAGATTGCGCTGGGCCAGTTCCAGAACCTCTTCCAGGTTATGGGTGCTGGCGTTGTCGTGGCCGTCGCCCACCACGACGATGACGCGCCGCGGTTCGTAGGGCTCGCCTTTAACCAGTTCGCGCCGCGTGCAGGCCAGGTAAATGGCATCGTACAGGGCCGCGCCACCACCGGGCTTCATCTTGCGGACTTTGTCGGCGATTTTCTCGGAATCCCAGGTGGTGTTGACCGCAATATCGGCGGTGTTGCCGTAGGAAATCAGGTAACCGGTGTAACGCTTGTCGCCGGTCAGCAGGTTCCAGACCAGTTCCAGAATGGCATCCTGGTAGGTCTTCCAGTGGATGCGGGAGTTGTTGCTCAGGTCGATCAGGAAGCCGGCCACGATGGGCTGCTTCTCCTCATGGCTGAAGAACTCGATGGCCTGCGGCTTGCCCTCGTCCAGGACGCGGAAGTCCTTCCTCACGAGGTTGGAAACAAAGCGGCCTTTGTCGTCGGTCACGGTGACGGGCACGATGACTTCGGTGGCGGATCCCCTGAACTGAACGCGCGCCGGGTCGGATTGCGGCGCGGCGGCCGGCGGCGGTGCCGGCGGAGGCGGAGTGGTTTGCTGGGACGCCGCGGGCAGGCAGAGAATCAGACCGCAGAGCGAACTGGCAGCGAAAACGCGTAGGGCAGACATGACGGCGTTGGTCCTATTCTAGCGCGGGAAGAGGGTGGCGCGGAGCTCCCCGTCAAAATGCTACTGTGAACCCATGTCAAGTTTGCGCCCGCGGGAACCGAATCCGGCATCCACCGCCAGCGCGCCGAAATTTGAACCCGTCTTCACGCGCGGCGCGCTGTTCATCCTGATTGGGCTGCTGCTGGGCGAGACGACGATCAACTTCATCGACCGCCAGGTGGTGAGCGTGCTGGCGCCGGTGCTGCGCGGGGAATTCCATTTGAGCAACGGCCAGTACGCGGCCATCGTGAACGCGTTCATGGGGACCTACGCGATCGCACTCCCCTTCGCCGGCTGGGTTCTCGACCGGTTGGGCGTAGGCCGCGGCCTCACGCTGTCGGTGAGTTGGTGGAGTGCGGCCGGGATGTTGACCGCGCTGGCCCGGGGGCCGCTGAGTCTGGGAATGCTGCGCAGCCTGTTGGCGATGGGCGAGGCGGGGGCGTGGCCGGCCTTCGCCAAAGCCACGGCCACCTGGGTGCCGGCTGAGGCACGCACCCTGGCCATCGGCGTGTGCAACAGCGGCTCGAGCCTGGGGGCGATGATCGCGCCTCCGCTGGTGGTGGGAGTCACCGCGATCGCGGGCTGGCGCGGCGCGTTCCTGGTCACGGGAGGGATCGGCTTCCTCTGGGTGCTGGCGTTTCAACTCTTCCGGCGGGCGCATCCGGAGATGGCGATCGCCGAGCGCGCGCCGGTCGCCAGTGGGGATCGCGTGCGCTGGGTGGAATTACTGCGCTACCGGCAGACCTGGGCGGTCTTCTTCTGCCGCTTCTTTGCGGATCCCCTGTGGTTCTTCTACGTATTCTGGATTCCGGAGTTTCTGACGCGTGAGCGCGGCCTGAGCATGGCCGGGATCGCCGCCGTGGCATGGATTCCTTTCCTGGTTGCCGACGTCGCCAACTTCACCGGCGGATATCTGACGCTCCGCCTGCAGCACGCCGGTTGGAGCCCCAATCGCACGCGCAAGACTCTTATGGTGGGCGCGGCGCTGCTCTCGCCGCTGGGAATCCTGGCGGTATTCGCGCATTCCCTGTTTTGGACCATCGCCATGATCTCGGTGGCGATTTTCTTCTGGATGTTCTGGTCCATCACGATACACAGTCTGCCGGGCGACTACTTTCCGCCGCGCGCGGTGGCGTCGGTTTACGGGATCGGCGGGACGGGTTCCACGCTGGGTTCCGTGATCAGCACCTGGGCGGTCGGCCGCACGCTGGATGTCACCCACAGTTATGCGCCAGTGTTCATCGGGATCGGGCTGCTGATGCCGATTGCGCTGCTGTTGGGGATGACGTTGATGGGGCGGGTGGAGCCGGTCAAGGACTTTTAGCGGGTTGGGCAGGTACAATTAAGCATCCCCTGGGGCCCTTAGCTCAGCGGTTAGAGCAGCGGACTCATAATCCGTCGGTCGCTGGTTCAAATCCAGCAGGGCCCACCAAACTAACGCCTTAGGAGGACGTT
>JADGNS010000345.1 GCA_017883355.1 Candidatus Solibacter sp. | reverse complement strand
CACTCACGGCCCCTATCCCATCCTCATCCTCCGCGGTCCTTCCGGCTCCGGCAAATCCCTCGCCGCCCGCGTCCTCCGCTCCCTCATCGATCCCTCCGCTGCGCCCTTCACCCCCCTTCCCTCCTCCGCCCGCGAGCTCCTCACCCTCGCCCGCCTCAACTGGGTCCTCGCCTTCGATCACGTCTCCACCCTCACCCCGCAAATTGCCGACGCCCTCTGCCGCCTCACCAGCGGCGTCGGCGTCGCCCACCGCGAGCCAGGCCACTCCGAGCCCCTCCAGCTTTTCCTCAAGCGCCCCGTCCTCCTCACCGTCACCGATCGCTGGACGCCCCCGCCCGATCTCGCCGCCCGCGCCCTTACCGTCACCCTCCCGCCCCTCACCGAGGACACCCGCCGCCCCGATCACGAGATCGCCCACACCATCCAGCAAGCTTTCCCCAGGATCCTCGGCGCCCTCTGTACCGCCGTCAGCCATGCCCTGGCCGCCCCGCCGCAACCTACCGCATCCGCAACCCGCCACGCCGCCGCTCTCGCTTGGGCCCAGGCCGCCGCCCCCGCCCTGAACTGCACCGCGCACGAAATGCGCGAAGCCTTCCACCCTCCTGCGCCGTCCGACCCCTTCGTCGATGCCGTCCGCGCCCTCTTGGATCGCACGCCCCGCTGGACCGGCGCCGCCGCCGAACTCCTCAAGCTCCTGCCCCTCTGCCAAAACCCGCAAGTCCTCTCCAAGCAGCTCCATCAATCCATCCTGCCGCTGGCCGACGCCGGCATCGACGTCCAGTTCCGCCGCCTCCCCGGAGGCGATCGCGTGATCGACCTGTTTGCGTCACAAAATCTCCCGCCCTCCCCGCAACCCGAACCGCAAGAGCATCTTATCCCCCCACCAGAAATCCCCCCACCTCCCACCTCTTGCGTCACACCACCCCCCGCTCACTCTCCCCAGCTTGCCAGGCAGCGCGCCGACTTGGCCGGTGGGATAAGGGGGTACCCTCTGGGTCGCCTTGTCCATCCGAGCGAAGCTCAAACTTCTTCCTCCGCGAACTCCGCGACTCCGCGTCGAAGTCGCGCTGCCCAAGTTTCCCAGCCAATGTCTTCTCTGCGCTTCCTCTGCGTTCTCCGCGCCTCTGCGTTGAACTCGACCTCCCGTATAGTCCCGGCTCTCCCACGCCGGGAGAGTCCCCCGTTGCGCACCCCAGCCGTCACGACTGATGCCGCCCTACTTGCTACCATAAGAGTTACCCCTCCAATGGACCCGCAAAACGTAGTGCTGAAGCAGACCATCAATCTGCCAACGACCGCTTTCTCCATGAAGGCCAACCTGCCGCAGGCCGAGCCCAAGATGCTGGCGCGCTGGGAAGAGGAGAAGCTGTATCGCAAAATTCGCGCCTCGCGCGCCGGCCGGCCGCTGTACGTCCTCCACGACGGACCGCCGTACGCCAACGGCCGCATCCACATGGGCACCGCGTTCAACAAGATCCTCAAGGATTTCGTCGTCAAATCGAAAACCATGGCGGGCTTCGATTCGCCCTACGTCCCGGGCTGGGATTGCCACGGCCTGCCCATCGAAATCAAAGTCGATAGCGAGCTCGGCTCCAAGAAGGCGCACATGACAGCGGTGCAGATCCGCCGCGCCTGCCGCCAGTACGCCGAAAAGTACGTCGAACTCCAGCGGCAGGATTTCAAGCGCCTCGGCGTGCTCGGCCGCTGGGAAGATCCCTATCTCACCATGAACGCGAAGTATCAGTCCGTGATCGCCGGCGCCTTCGTGGATTTCCTCGATAAGGGCTACGTCTACAAGGGCCTCAAGCCCGTGCACTGGTGCATCAAGGACCGCACCGCGCTGGCCGAGGCCGAGGTGGAATATGCCGACCACACCAGCCCTTCCATCTGGGTGCGCTTTTCTCTGGCCTCCGATCCCGCGGCGATCGATCCGGCACTCGCCGGCCACCAGGTTTTTGGCCTGATCTGGACCACCACGCCCTGGACCATCCCGGCCAACATGGCCATCGCCTACAACCCCCGCTACCAGTACGCGGCGGTGGAAGTCGCCGGCGCCGTGTATCTCGTGGCGGCGGACCTGGTGGAGGTGACGGCGCAAAAACTGGGCTGGCATGACCACCACACCGTCGCCACCTTCCCCGGCGCGCGCACTGAAGGCGCGGTGTTCCGCCACCCGCTGCTCGATCGCGATTCACAAGGCATACTGGCCGACCACGTGACGCTGGAACAGGGCACCGGTGCCGTGCATACCGCACCCGGACACGGACAGGAAGACTACACCGTCGGGCAGAAGTACGGCATCGCGACGTATTGTCCGGTGGATGCGGCCGGGCGATTCTTCCGCGCCGAAGGCGCGCCCGGATATCTTCCCGACGCGCTCATCGGCAAGACCGTGTGGGAAGGCAACCCGATCGTGCTCGAGCTTTTGCAAGAAGCGGGCGCGCTGATGGGCATGGAGAAACTGGCACACTCTTACCCGCACTGCTGGCGCTGCCACCATCCCGTCATCTTCCGCGCCACCGAGCAGTGGTTCATCGGCATGGACCTCAACCACTTCCGCCAGGACGCGCTCGATGCCATCAAGCAGGTGAAGTGGATGCCCGAGTGGGGGCAGGAGCGCATCTCCAACATGATCGCCGCCCGGCCCGATTGGTGCATCTCGCGCCAGCGCGTGTGGGGCGTGCCCATCATCGTCTTCTACTGCGAGGGCTGCCGCGAGCCGGTCACGGACCGTAAGATTCTGGACCCCATCGTGGCGCTCTTTGCCGAGCACTCGGCGGACGTCTGGTACGAACGCACCGCGGCGGAGTTGCTGCCGGCGGGGCACACCTGCGCCAAATGCGGCGGCACGGAATTCGCCAAGGAGACCGACATTCTCGACGTGTGGTTCGATTCCGGATCCAGCCATCTGGCGGTGCTCAACGAAAGCTTCGGATTGCCCTGGCCGGCCGACGTGTACCTGGAAGGCGGCGATCAGTATCGCGGCTGGTTCCACAGTTCCCTTCTCGTGGGCACCGGCTTGCGCGGCAGTTCGCCCTACCGCGCCTGCCTGCTCAACGGCTGGGTGTTGGACGGCGAAGGCAAGGCCATGCACAAATCCCTGGGCAACGCCGTGGACCCCAATACCATCATCAAGGATCACGGCGCGGATATTCTCCGCCTGTGGACGGCGTCGGTGGAATTCCACGAAGACGTGCGCATGTCCGCCACCATTCTGACCCGCCTGGTGGATGCCTACCGCAAGCTGCGCAATACGTTCCGTTACATGCTGGGCAACCTGGCGGGCTTCGACCCCGCGACCGATGCGGTGCCGGCGCGCGAGATGGCGGAGTTGGACCAGTGGATGCTCCTGCGCGCCGAAGACCTGGTAACGCGCTGCCGCGCCTGGTACGACAACTTCGAGTTCCACAAGGTCTATCACGCGGTCTACGCCTTCTGCACGGTGGATCTCAGCGCCGTGTACTTCGACGTGTTGAAGGACCGCCTCTACACCTCCGCGCCGAAATCGCCGGGAAGGCGTAGCGCGCAAACCGCACTGTACCGCCTGCTGGACGCGTTCGTCCGCCTGCTGGCGCCGCTCATGAGTTTCACCGCCGAAGAGGTGTGGGGCCACATGGGGCGTGCCGAGAGCGTCCACCTGGCGTACTTCCCGGAGCCCGCCGAGCTCGCTGCCGGGCTCGACGATGCCGCACGGAAACGCACCGCCAACTGGGACCGTCTCATGGAAGTAAGGGACGTCGTACTGAAACATCTGGACACGGCGCGCAACCAGAAGCTCATCGGTGCGCCGCTGGAGGCTCGCGTGCTCCTCTCCGCGAACGGCGAACGCTACACCCTGCTCCAGCAGTACGCGGCGGAACTGCCCGCCCTGTTCATCGTGTCGCAGGTGGAACTCGATCGCGCCGAAGACGCCGACCTTGGCGTGAAAGTGGAGCGCGCGGCGGGCGCCAAATGCGAGCGCTGCTGGAAGTACACCCTGGATGTGGGCGGCGACCCGGGTTTCCCCACCATCTGCCTGCCCTGCGCCGGCGCAGTCCACGAGATCGTCCATGGCTGACCCGCGGGTGAAGGCCTACGCAATCGCCGCGGCGGTGTTCGCGCTCGATCGCCTCACCAAGTGGATCGTGGAGACCAGCGTTTCCGCCCTGGACACGGTGCCCGTGATCCCAGGCTTGTTCAACATCGTGCGCTCCGAGAATCGCGGGATGGCGTTCGGCATCTTCAACGATTCCACCAACGAGTGGCGGACTACGTTGCTGATCGTCCTCTCGGCCGCGGCGGTGGTGTTTGTGGCGGCCATGCTGTGGAACGCGCGGCGGCTGGACCGCGGTTCCTTCTGGGGTCTCACGCTGATTCTGGGCGGTGCGGCGGGCAACGTGTTCGATCGCGCGGCGTGGGGAAAAGTGACCGATTTCCTGGACTTCTACATCCGCGAGTATCACTGGCACACGTTTAACGTGGCCGATTCGGCCATCGTGATCGGCAGCGGTCTGCTGTTGATCGATCTGTTGCGGCCCAAGCGGCAGGCGCAAAATGTATCCTGAACTCTTCCACTTCCTGCCCACCTATGGCGCGCTCGTGGCTGCCGCGTTTTTGACCGCGCTCTGGCTCGCCGGTCGGCTGGCGCGCGAGGCGGGGCTGAATGCCGACACCGTCACCAACCTGGGCATCTACTGCGCGCTCGCGGCCATTGGCGGCGCCAAGGCGATGATGTTCCTGGTGGATTTCCGCTACTACGCGGGGCACCCCGGCGAGATTCTTTCCCTCTCCACCTTGCGTGCGGGCGGCGTGTTCTACGGGGGGCTCATCGCGGCCCTGGCCGTAGCCATCTGGTACATGCGAAAGACCCGACTTCCAGGCTGGAAGACGGCCGACGTTTTCGCCCCCGCCATCGCCCTCGGCCACGGCATCGGCCGCCTCGGTTGCTTTTCGGCCGGGTGTTGCTGGGGCGTCGAGTGCCACCGTCCGTGGGCGGTGACCTTTACCAGCCCCGTGGCGCACGAACTCGTCGGTGTTCCGCTCAATCTCCCGGTGCATCCCACACAACTCTACGAAGCCTTCGCGGAGTTCGCCATTTTCGGCTTCCTCTATTGGCGCATTCACCGGGCGCACTCCGGCGGATCCATTATCGGGGCCTATCTTATGCTTTACTCCACGGCGCGGTTCACCGTGGAGTTCTTCCGGGTACACGAGCAGGGGAATGTGCTCGGCGGGGCGTTCGACACGTCACAGTATATTTCCGCGGGCCTGTTTCTCTTGGGCGCGGCATGTCTCTGGCGGCAACGCCCCAGCCGCCCCGCCCCGTAGCGTAGCCTTTCAAGGCTGCAACGTCGGCGTCCGCGCCGACGTTCTTCACTATATGATGCGGCGCACAATTTGCGCCGCGTCTACTGGGCTTTCTTGGTCTTGGCCCAGCGGGCACGTTGCGCCGCGGCAATGCGCGCTCTTCCCTCGGCACTCATGCGATGTTTCTGCTTTTTCGCGGGGGCTTTACGCGCGCGCTTGGCTGCCGGCGCCGCGGCGGGCGCCTGTCCGAGCATGCGGCGCAGTTCCGCCATCTTCGCTTCAATCTGCTGTAGCTGCTGCTGGTATCCCACCAGCGCGGCTTCCAAGGTCGCTTTATCAAGACTAATTGACATATGTCGTTCAGTATAAGTCGTAGCTGGCGGGAAGTGTGAGCGATACTGTAACATTTTTCGGTACTATTCCCGCCCAAAAAGTACCGTTATTCCAAAACTGTCCCAAAGAGGACAGTTACGCGGCCGGACCCGCCGGACCGCCGCCCAAGGTGCACAATGAAAAAGACCATGAGATCTACCGCCCGCGCAGTTGTTACACTGGCCCTGGCCGCCGCCGCCAACAGCCAGCAACTGGCCCTGCACTTTAATCAGCCCGCCGAGGACTGGCAGAGCCAGGCCCTGCCCATCGGTAACGGACGGCTCGGCGCCATGATCTTCGGCGACGC
>JADGNS010000344.1 GCA_017883355.1 Candidatus Solibacter sp. | reverse complement strand
CCTTACCGGGTTCACCGGGTCGATGGAAGAGGTTAAGAGTGCGAATGATTCTGGTGGCTACTCTGGCGATTGCGCCGCTGCTGGCCAAAGGCAACGATTCTGTAAAGCGGCTGAACGAAGCCGCCGCGGTGTTCTCGGAGATCATGGCGGCGCCGGACAAGGGCATTCCGCAAGACATGCTGGCCAACGCCCACTGCATCGTAATTGTCCCAAGCCTGAAGACCGCGGCTTTTCTGGTTGGCGGAAAGTACGGAAAAGGATACGTTTCCTGCCGGAGCAAAGTCGGCGTTGGCTGGTCGGCACCGGGCACGGTCCGCATCGAGGGCGGCAGCGTCGGCTTCCAGATCGGCGGCTCCACGACAGACCTGATCATGCTCGTGATGAATGAGCGGGGGGCCGACAAACTACTCTCCAGCAAGTTCACTCTGGGCGCGGAAGGCTCGGTTGCCGCCGGACCCGTGGGACGCACGGCGACGGCTCAAACCGACGCTCAAATGCATGCCGAGATTCTCTCGTGGTCGCGATCCCAGGGACTGTTTGCCGGTCTCGCTCTGGAAGGCGCCACGTTACGGCAAGATCTGGACGATAACGCCCAACTCTACGGCAGACGGCTGAAGAACCGGGAGATTGTGACCACGCCCGTGCGTACGCCCAAGGCGGCCGCAAGACTCATTACCTTACTCAACAAGTACTCGGCGCGAGAGCGCACGAGTATGTCAACTAGCGCGAGCCGCCAATCTGGCGAGAAAGAAAACTAAGGAGACAAATGAAACTTATCGGTGCATGCCTTATAGTATGCGGAGTTGTATCGGCCCAGGGGCCGCAGAAGCAGGACGAGAATGCGGCCAGGATGGCCGCTGGAGCGCCACCCATTTATCGCATCTCCGTGACCGCACGAACGGCGAAGGCGATCAGCTACCAGCACCGCAGCGGTGCGACGAAGATCGACTTCCGCGGAACCGATCTCCTTCCAGGCGCTCGTGGCGAGGCCAAAGTCGAGAGCAAACAGGGGCGCATCGAGATCGAAGTGGAATTCGATGGCCTCCAGGGGGCGACAAAGAACGGAGCCGAATACCTTACTTATGTGTTGTGGGCCGTCACGCCCGAGGGCCGCACGGCCAACCTGGGTGAGGTCCTGCTCAATGGAACCAAGAGCAAGTTGAACGTAACTACCGAGTTACAGGTGTTCGGGTTGGTGGTCACCGCCGAACCTTACTTCGCGGTCTCGCAGCCCAGCGACCTCATTGTGATGGAAAACGTGGTGCGCAAGGATACCGTGGGCAAGACCGAGGAGATCGACGCCAAGTACGAACTGCTGCAGCGCGGCCAATATCAGCGTCTGGCGAACCCGCTGGCTCTGAAGCCCGATCGGAAACTGCCGCTGGAACTCTACGAAGCCCGCAATGCCGTGCAGATCGCGCGCGCCATGGGCGCGGACCGCTTTGCCACCGAGACCTTTCAGAAGGCTGAGAAGAGTCTGGCCGAGTCCGAAGCCTACCAGAAACGCAACGCAGGCCGGAAGCCTGTAGCCATGACGGCCCGGGAAGCCGTGCAGACCGCGGAGGACTCGCGGGCAATCGCCGTCAAACGCCAGGAGGCGGACGTCGTGGCCGCCGAGCACCAGGGGTTGGTGGATCGCGAAACACGCGCCGTGAGCGGACGGGCAGCCGCCCAGTCGGAGACGGATCGCGTCACCCGCGAAGCCGAAGCCGCGCGCATCAAGGCGCAGGCGGAAGCCGAGCGCATGACCGCGGAGAAGAACGCGCAGGCAACGGCCGCCGCGGCGGAAGCCGACCGCTTGAAGCGGGAAAACGATGCTCGCATGGCGTCCGCCGCCAGCGACGCCGATCGCCTGAGGCTGGAAAACGAGGCGCGCGCCACGGCCGCCAAATCCGAGGCCGACCGCCTGAAACTCGACAGCGACTCCAGGATAGCTGCCGCGGGAGCCGAGGCCGAACGCTTGAAGCGCGAGAACGACGCGCAAAGAGCGGCCAGCGCGGCCGATCTCGACAACGCAGCCAAACAGAGGGCGCAGTTAGAGGCCGACAAGGTGGAATTGCGAGTGCAACTCCTGAAGCAATTCAACGTCATCCTTCAGACCCGCGATACCGCGCGCGGTTTGATCGTGAACATGTCGGACGTCCTCTTCGACACTGCCAAGTTCACGTTACGGCCGGTAGCGCGCGAGAAACTGGCGAAGGTCGCCGGCATCGTCTCCGCGCATCCGGGTCTCAGACTGGATGTAGAAGGCCACACGGACAGCGTCGGCGGCGACGACTATAATCAGCAGCTTTCCGAACACCGCGGCGCGGCCGTCCGCGATTACCTGATGCAGCAGGGCATGCCGGTGAACTCGGTCACGTCTAAGGGCTTCGGCAAGACTCAGCCGGTGGCTACCAATGACACAGCGGAGGGCCGCCAGACGAATCGGCGGGTGGAAATCGTGATCTCCGGCGAAGTGATCGGCACGGAGATCGGCAAAGTAGTCACTATCAGGTGACGCTTCCCCAAATGTGCAGGACCGGCAACGGTCCTGCACTTAAATCGGAGATGTTGTGAAGAATATACAGATGGTACGGAGGTTGGCACAATACGCATTGATCCTCGCCGTATCGGCGGCGATTCCGGTTATAGGGTTCGGTCAATCCGACGAGCCGCTCGGTGTACTTGGCAAATTGCACTATCACGCCAAGAGCACGTATGCGCCGTCGTCGATTCTGGGACTCGCCGCATACGCCGCAATCCTGCAGGAAGCCCGCGCGCCCCTGGAGTGGAAACAGGGCGGCGCAGCCTACGGCAAACGCGTCGCATCCATGGTGGCCTGGTCTGGAATCCACGGCGCGCTGGCTTTCGGTCTGGACTCGACGCTGCACCAGGATCCGCGATACTTTCGATCTACCGGCACAGGGTTCTGGCGCCGGTCTGGGCACGCGCTCCGCGGAACCATCCTCACGCGCACCGATAGCGGCGGGGAAACGCTGTCCACCTGGCGCCTTGGCGCCGACTACGGCTCGGCGGTTCTTTCCAACATGTGGTACCCGGACCGGCTCAATACGGCGCGCCTCGGGTTTATCCAGGGTTCGGCAACGCTCGGGTTCGACCTGATCGGCAATATGGGAAAAGAGTTTTGGCCCGATATCAAGAGAAAGGTGCTGCGCAGAAAATGACGACTCAACATAAATCTCGTCTCGCTTCGGCCGCCTTTGGTGTGTTGGTTCTATGCTCCTGTCCAAACGCCTATTCCTACTCGGTGCTGACGCACGAGGCGATTATCGATTCCACGTGGGACAGCGCGATTAAGCCGCTGCTCCTGAAACGCTTCCCGGCTGCCACGCCGGACGATTTGTTGGCGGCGCACGCCTACGCCTACGGAGGGTGCATCATCCAGGATCTGGGATATTATCCGTTCGGCAGCAAGTTCTTCAGCGATCTTACGCATTACGTGCGGAGTGGCGACTTCATCGGCAACATGATTCGCGAGTCTCAGGATCTCGATGAGTACGCTTTCTCCCTGGGCGCCCTGGCGCATTTCGCGGCCGACAACAATGGCCACCGCATGGCCACGAACCCTTCGGTGCCGCTGCTCTATCCGAAGCTTCGCGTGAAATTTGGCAATTTTATAACGTTTGCGGACGACCCCTTCTCGCATAGCAAGACAGAATTCGGATTCGATGTGTTTCAGTCCGCCAAGAGCCGTTACGCTTCGGCGGCCTACAAAGAATTTATCGGTTTTCAAGTCGCCAAACCCGTGCTGGAGCGGGCCTTTCAGGACACCTACGGAATGAAGATCGGAGATGTCTTCCTGAGCATCGATCTCGCCATCGGATCGTACCGGCGGGCGGTCGGGTCCATCCTTCCGGCCCTGACTAAAGTCGCATGGCAACTCAAGGGTCCGGAGATCAGCAAGGAAGTCCCCGGCATGACCCGTAAGAAATTCCTCTATAATCTGTCTCGCTCCAGCTATGAAAAGAACTGGGGCACCACCTATCAGCGGCCGGGCATCCGGTCGAGAATCCTCGCGACTTTCTTCCGCATTGTGCCCAGAATCGGCCCATTCAAGGCGCTGGCGTTTGAGAAACTGACGCCGGAGACCGAAAAGCTATACATGGTGGGCTTCAATGCATCGATCGACCGCTATCGCGAGTTTCTGGCCGAGGTGGGTCGCGGCCGGCTTATCCTGCCCAACGACAATATCGACGTCGGAGAAGTCACAAAGGCAGGCAAATACAAGCTGACTGACGACGCGTACGCGAAACTGCTGCACAAGTTGGACGGTCACTACGTGGATCTGCCGCAAGACATGCGGAGCGATATTCTCGCTTTCTACCAGGACCTTAGCCTTCCGATCGCGACCAAGAACAACCCAAGCGACTGGGTAAGGCTGCAGGACGAACTCAGTCACCTGAAGGCCGTAAACCTGGACATTACGGCGGCGGATCCTAAAGGGCTTGCCGTGGTCAGCGCGACGGTTGCCAAATAGAGAGGAAATCACTATGTCATTCGGACTTTACGTAATTGGGTATCTGATCGTAATCGGCGGGCTGACATACGGCGCCACGCTGATGCATATGCCCGCTCACTGGATAGTCGTCGGGGCCGTCGTGCTGGCGGGTCTCGGGATTGTGACGGGCGTCAAAAACACACGGACAAAGGACAGCAGTTAGATCGCGATCGACGCGCCGTCTAAGACGCGATGACTTCCAGCGCCTTGAGGATCACCGGGTCGCGCTCCGCCTCCACCTCATCGCCCTTCTCCACACCGAAAGCCTGATTGAAGATTTCCGTCTTCAGCCGGTTGGACACGAACTCGCGCTCCGCCAGCCACTCGCCGAGGCCGGGCCGGATCTCCCGGTCCGAGAGGAAAACCCGGAACCGATCGAGCATTTCCCCCGTGATTTCGAACTCCGCATCGATCTTGTGCGTGCGCAGGAATTCGGTGGCATAGTTGGTGAAGCTGGCGCTGGCATCCAGCACGTTGCGCAGGCGGTTGGTGGCGGGCGGATACACCACGATGTCCGGTTGGATTCCGCCGCCGCCGGTCACACGCCGCCCTTTGTCGGTGCGGAATTCGCTTTCCTTGTTGGGGTGCGCGGTAGTGGCGGCGAGCTCGAAACGCGTGGCGTCCAGGGGCTTCTGGATGGAGCGCCCGCTGGGCGTATAATACAGCGCCGTGGTGAGCGCGAGGCCAGTGCCCTGCGTCAGCGGGTAGACGCTCTGCACCAGGCCTTTCCCGAAACTCGGGACACCCAGGACGGTGGCGCGGTCGTGATCCTGCAACGCGCCGGAAACGATCTCCGAGGCGCTGGCCGATTTCTCATTCACCAGAATCGCCAGCTTGAAGCCGTAGGGCGCGGCGATGGTAGGGACGGTCTCGGTGGTCTCCGGCACGTGGCGGCCGCGCACGGTGACGATCTTCATCCCCGGTTGGAGGAACAGCGAGGCCATCTGCACCGCCGCCCCCAGCACGCCGCCGGGGTTGTTGCGCAGGTCGATCACCAGCCCGGCGAGCCGGTCGCCTCCCAGTTTTTCGATAGCCGCTTTCACCTCCTGCGCCGTCTTCTCATCGAAGCTGTTGACGCGGATGTACCCGATGCCGGCGCCAATGAAGAAGGCACGATCCACGCTCGGCGATTGCATTTCCTCCGGCGTCAGAGTGAAGTGCATCAGGCTGGGCACGCCGGGACGCCGCACATCGAGCTGCGCCTGCCGCTGGCGCGATTGTTCCAGGAGTTGCGGAAGCTGATCGGTATCGAGTTGCCCGATGATGTAGCCGTTGATCGCCAGAATCTCGTCGCCCGGCGAAAGGCCCGCCTTCTGCGAGGGTGTCCCGGGAAGCGTTTGCAGTACGATCACGCGCCCGGGCAAAATCGACACCACGCTGCCGAAACCCTTGGAGGTGGAGCTTTCCATGCGCTGGAGCTGCTGGAACTGCTCCGGGTCGAAGAACACCGAATGCGGATCCAGCTT
>JADGNS010000343.1 GCA_017883355.1 Candidatus Solibacter sp. | reverse complement strand
CCAAACGGCTGTGTCCAGCGTGCAAGCCAACGGAAGCGCTACCATCACCGCCAAGCCCGACCAGGCGCAACTGGACGTGGGAGTGGTCACGAATGGCACCACCGCCCAGGACGCTTCGCAGCAGAATGCCAGCCTGAGCACGACTGTCCAGGCGGCGTTGAGCAAGGTGTTAGGCTCGGCGGGCACGCTGCAGACCGTGAGCTATTACGTGACGCCGCGCTATAGCACCTCGCCCAACCAACCCGCGGTGATCATCGGCTACACGGCAAGCAATACGGTTCGCGTCACCACTACGGACCTGTCGCAGATCGGGGTGCTGATCGATACCGCCAGCCAAGCCGGCGCGAATAGCGTGGGCGGATTGTCCTTCGGACTGCAAAACCCCGAGCCGCTTGTGGAACAGGCGCTGACGCAGGCCACCAAGCAGGCGACGGCGCATGCCGCAGCGATTGCGGCCGGCCTTGGCGGCAAACTGGGCGCGGTATTGTCGGCGCAGGAAGGTTCTTCCTACGCGCCGATCCTGGTGGGAACCGCCGGCGCCGGAACCGCGGTGACCACACCCGTGCAGACCGGTACCGTGACGGTGTACGCCACGGTGACGATCCAGATAGGGTTGACGCAGTAGAACGCGAGCGGCCAGCCGTCGCGGGGCGGCGCGCAATGGGGAAAAGCCGCCTAAAAAGGCGGCTTGCAGCCAAGATTGGCTGCCCCACACAGGCCCAGTTACTCGGCGCCACCGCGGAGTTTGCGGATTTCTTCCAGGCGCTCGCGAATTCGTTTTTCGATGCCGCGATCGGTGGGGAAATAGTATTGCCTGCCAGCCAGGGAGGGGGGCAGGCATGCCATATCGGGGATGGCGTTTTCGAGCTGATGGGCGTGCTGGTAACCCTGGCCGTAGCCCCACTCCTTCATGGATTTGGTGGGCGCGTTGCGCAGGTGCATGGGGACGGGTTCGGCAATGGTCTTTTCCACGTCGTCCTTGACGGCGCCGAGGGCGCGATAGGCGGCGTCGCTCTTGGGGGCGACGGAGAGATAGATGGCCGCCTGGGCGAGGGCGAGATCGCCTTCGGGAATGCCCAGGAAGTGCACCGCCTCTTTGACGGCAATGCACTGTTCGAGGGCGCGCGGATCGGCGAGTCCGATATCTTCGATGGCCATGCGGACCAGGCGGCGTGCGAGGTAGAGGCGATCTTCGCCGGCTTCGAGCATGCGGGTGAGCCAGTAGAGGGCGGCATCGGGGTCGCTGGAGCGCACGGATTTGTGAAGCGCGGAAATCAGGTTGAAATGCTCTTCGCCGCTTTTGTCGTAGAGCAGCACCTTGCGCTGCATGGCGTCCTGCAGGGCCGCCTCGGTGAGTTCGCCGCCAGGCGACGCGGCAGCGGCGGCTTCCAGGGTGTTGTACGCCTGGCGCCCGTCGCCATTGGAGTAGATGCCGATCTGCTCCAGGAGTTCCTCGGTGGCGCGCAGGTTGACCATGGGCAAGGCGCGCTTGAGGAGGGTGACGATCTCCGGGACGGTGAGCGCGCGGAGGGCGTAGACGCGGGAGCGGGAGAGCAGCGCGGCGATGATTTCGAACGAGGGATTCTCCGTGGTGGCGCCGATCAGGATGATGTCGCCGCGTTCCACGTAGGGCAGGAAGGCGTCCTGCTGGGCCTTGTTGAAGCGGTGGATTTCATCGACGAAGAGAATGGTGCGGCGTTCCAGGCGGCGCAGGCGCTCGGCATCCGCCATGACAGCCTTGATTTCCTTGATGCCGGAAAGGACGGCGCTGAAGGGGATGAACTCGCAACGGGTGATGTGCGCGATTAGATGGGCGAGGGTGGTCTTGCCGACGCCGGGCGGGCCCCAGAGGATGATCGAGGTCAGTTCGTCGCGCTCGATCTGGCGGCGGAGGGGTTTGCCGGGGCCGAGGATGTGATCCTGTCCGATGAAGTCTTCCAGAGTGTGCGGGCGCATGCGTTCGGCGAGGGGGCGCTGGCCGGCGGGCGCATGGGGCGGAGTGGAATCGAAGAGGCTCACGGGCGGGCCATCCTTTGGCGGCGCGCCTCGTAGAGCAGAATGGCGGCGGCGGTGGCGGCGTTCAACGATTCCACGCCCACGGTGGGGATGGAGACAGGGGTCGATACCGCGCGCCACTCGGCGGCGACGCCACGGGCCTCGCTGCCGACGATCAGGCCACAGCGGCCGGTCAGGAGGGTGGCGGCGAGCGAGTCGGCGGAGTTGGCGGGACTGGGGGGCATGGCGGCAAACAGCTTGATGCCGTTCTGCCGGAGCGTGGCGACAGCGGTGGCAGAGGCGATGCCGTGCACGAAGGGAACGCGAAAGAGCGACCCCGCCGACGCGCGCAGGGTTTTGGGATTGTGGGGACTCACGGTGCCCTTGAGGAAGAGGACGCCAGTAGCGCCGAAGGCTTCGGCGGCGCGCACGATGGCGCCGGCGTTGCCCGGATCCTGGAGCCCGTCCAAGACCACGACCAGGGCATCGCCACGGAGCAATTGAGGGAGTTGCCATTCGGGCGGCTGGACGAGCGCCATGACGCCCTGGCTGTGTTCGGTGGCGGCGATGGCGGCGAAGAGAGCGTCGGGCAGCAGGACCACTCTCACACCGGGGATGCGGCGGCCCAAGGCTTCGACAGCGTCGCGCTTGCCTTCGGCGCCGAGCACGGTTTTGACTTCGCACTGGCTGCGCAGCGCCTCTTCGAGCAGGTGGAAGGTTTCGGCGATGCACCAGCCCGCGGCAGTGAGCGAGCCGCGCGCCACGGCGCGGCGCACGTCCTTGAGCAGCGGGTTGGCGGCACTCGCGATGGTTTCCGGGGTCAACATCTGTTTACAATAATGTTTCTAGAAACGATCAGCATAGCGCAGATGAAAAAGCTCCTATGGATCGCGATCGCGCTGGCGGTCATCGGCCTGCTGGTCACCGTCGCGACGCTGGCGGTGCGCATCGGGCAGCAGAGCACACGCGAGGAGGCGCAACCGGCGGACGTGATCCTGGTGCTGGGCGCGGCGGAATATCGCGGGCGGCCCTCGCCGGTACTGCGCGCGCGCCTGGAGCACGCGCTGGAGTTGTACAACCGGAAACTGGCGCCGCGCATCCTGACCACGGGGGGGCCGGGGGGAGACCCGGTGTTCACGGAGGGCGGCGTGGGGCGCTCTTACCTGACGAGCCGTGGGGTGCCGAGCGACGCAATCATCGTGGAGAATGAGGGCGAGAGCACGGTGCAATCCACCGCGATGGCGGGGGAGATCATGCGGCGGATGGGGCTGCTCTCGGTGATTGTGGTGAGCGACGGGTACCACATCTACCGGGTGAAGGAGATGCTGCAATCTCGCGGGTTGAAGGTATACGGGTCGCCGCGGAGGGAACACAATCCGGCGCCGCTTCACGAGCGGTGGAACTGTGTGAAGCAGGCGATCGGGTACCTGATGTGGCGCGTGGGGATGCCGGTGTAGGGCGGGAGGAGGTTGGAGCGCGGACGTGGCGAACGGTGACGCGCGACTATTTCTTCCGATCTTGTGCCGCGGACGGCGGGAGCTTGGAAGGCTGCCTGATGCGGGTCCCGGTTTGAATCGCGGATAATCTCAGGTAACCGGCGGCGGCACGGAGGCGGACGGCCTCATTGCCGTCCTGCAACAGCGGCTCGAGTTCTGCCTTCAAAGCAGGGTCGTTTCGCAGACTGAGAGAATGGACGGCGGCGGCCCGAACGGACGAATCCTTGTCGGAGAGAGCGTCCCTGAGGGCTTCGATGGTAGTGGGATCCTTGTCCGCACCGAGGAGTAAAGCCGCCGATGCGCGGCCCGGGACTCCGGAACTCGCGAGTATCCCCTGCATCGAGGCAACACCTTCGCCCACTCCAGGCAAGGGGACGAACCCAACACCCTGCTGCACGGCAAACAGGAACGTGGTTCGCGGCGTGTGCATCATGCGCAGAGCATCGCGTTTCTGTTTGGAGAAAAAACTGGAAGCGCTCTTGCTTTCGCCTTCGAGAACCGCCAGCAGCGCAGCCCTGCCGTCGCGGTCATGGCGGGCCCACAGTGCTTTGGCCGCGGCGAAACTCACTTCAGGCACTGTGTCCTCCAGAGCCTTGCGTAGCGCCGCCGTGGCGCGCTCACTCTTTACGTCCGACAGGCTGGCCACCACGGCTTGCCGCACCTGGACATCTTTGTCCTGCAACATCTGTTCCAACTGGTCAAACAACGGCCCGCGCCCAGATGCCAGACTCAAGGCGATCACCGCCTGTTTCCGCGTCTCCGGATTCCTGGCACCTAGCGCACGCCGCAATATTCCACTGCACTGCGCGTCGGTTGCCGCCAAACTGCAAGTCGCCAAAGCCGCTGCCATCAAGACAATTACGATCCAGCGCATTTTGTTTTTCGCCTCAGCCTGATTATGACCGACTCCCCAACGATGCGGGTGTGGTTCTCATCAGGCGAGTGGTCAGGCGGGCACGGCTTCAAACGCGAGGCGCAAAAACGAGCGCGGCTGAAACTCGAAGCGGACGGGCACGATGGAATCGGAAGAGTTCTCCAGCCAGAGGCGGAAGAGGGTTTCATAGCCCGTGCGGAGGTTGCGGATCTTGCCGCGCACCGGCAGGGGCCCCGGATTGCGGCCCGTTTGCGGCGCGTCGAGTTCCAGGAGGTACTCCTGCTCGTTGTAGACATAGCGGCCCACCGCGCGGCGGGAGCGTTGCTTCAAGAGGGTCGCCAGTAGAAAAAGAAAAGTGGGCGGCGTGTGGTCCGGCGAGTTGGGCCAGGCAGTCTCGCGCCAATCGACGTTGGGTTGAAAGGTGGATTGCGCGCGATCGATCAGCTCGCGGTCAGACCAGAGGGCGGAGGCGGCAAACTCGAAATGGGTAACCGCGCTGCGGCTGTGGCCGGCGGTGTTGCGGCCGTTCACGGCGCTGAAGACACTGCGGCCGGACGGCGTGGCGCCGACCGACTTGCGGGCGTGCTCCAGACTTTCTTCGGGCGAGGAAGTGAGCAGGCCGAAGTAGGCGGCTTCGGAAGGAGCGGAATCGGGGCCAAGCACGACTTCGCGAATCCAGCCGAGGCGGCTCAAGCCGAGGGCGCGTTTGGGGTCGGAGCCTGCCGCGAAGAAGAGCGTGCGGCGCTGGGATGCACCTTCGCCGGATTCCTCTAGCGAGGCCTTTCCCCCGCCGACTCCGGCGCGGCGGAAGAGGGAAATGCCGAGGAGCAGGATTACGGCATCGGCGCGATAGGTGCGGGAGGTGGTGCGCGATGCGGGCATCGCGGCGGTTTCGCCGGGAGCTGACGGCGGAGCGGGTGCCGGTGCGGCGGCGTTGGATTGGCCGTGGAGGCGAAAGAGCGGGGCCAGAAGAAATCCGGCGAGTCCCCTCCTGGAGATGTGCGGCATGGGCCAGCTCTCCCAATGAGCTCTTCTTCATTATGGGCGATTTTCTGAGCGATTTGCGACCGATGGAAGGGGTGCGGGGGGACGCGGAGGGCTCGTGTCTCGAAGCGAACGCTCCCTCACGGTCGCGGCTCGGATTGGAGCAACTGGTAGACGAGGTAGGTGGAGTTTTGGAATTGCGGTGGGCGGGGGAGAGGCTTTTCGAGGACAACGTAGGAGATGCCGCTGGCTGTGTACTGCGGCAGGTCGGCGGGCTTGAAGTTGCGGACCTGGCGCCAGCGGAACCACCACTGCTCGCCGAGGTCCTTGAGGTAGTTGACCTGGCCGCCGCCTTTCCAATCGACGTAGACGGCGCGCAGGGCTTCCGTGCGAAAGATGCCGGGGGCGAGAGAGCGGTTGACGCCGGCGAAGACGAAGACGGCGTCGGGCTGCGTGTTGGCGCGCGCCCAGGCGGACAGTTGGGCGAGATCGGGAGTGTGGAGGCGCGGGTAGTTGACCACGCCGCCCAGCGTGGGGATGGCGAAGAAAGCGGCGACGGCGACCGCGGGCGCCCAACGAATTCCGGCGAGCGCGGTGAGGGCGGCCAGGGCGAGGGCGAG
>JADGNS010000342.1 GCA_017883355.1 Candidatus Solibacter sp. | reverse complement strand
CTCGAGAATAGATTCTCACCCGCAAAGTCCGCTCCCTAATCTAACGGTCGCGGCTCTGATTGGCAACGCGCGCTTCGGAACCGGACCGTTAGGGAGCGGATGCCTCACGGGCAGCATTTTCATCATTCGTTTGAGACGCCGCAGGCGTCATGCGCAACTTATGCCACTGGCACCTAACTATCGTTAGCGGCGGGCTATAACTATTTCCAGTCTTGAACCGCCGCGCTTGCCGTCCTAGAGTCAACCTGTGGCCATGCGACTCTTTTTCCTCTCGGTGTGCGCGGTGGGGCTCGGCGCCTCCATCGCCGGTGCGCAGCAGATCTCGCGCAAGGAACCTGCCCAATACGCCGGCACGGAACGTGCTTCACGCGTCCAGGTGCGCCCGCCGGGCATGCGGCTCGGATTGCGCAAGCCTCGGGAGTTCGCCCTGGCTGCGCTCAACGAGGCCGAGTTGTCTCGCCTGGCCGCGCCGGGCATGCGGCTGAAGACCGGCCTCCGGCGCACCCTGGCGCCCCACGCGATGGCTTCAGGTGGGTGGGAAACCACGTCGGAAGGCGCCCGCATCTGGCGTATGGCGATCCACTCGCCGGCTTCCCGCGGCATCCGCGTGGAGTTTGACGAGTTCTCCGTTGGCGCGGGCAACGTCTGGGTGCACGATGGCACTCAGATCGCCGGCCCCTACACCGGCCGCGGTCTGTTCGACGACGGCCACTTCTGGAGCGCCGCCGTTTTCTCCGGCTCCGTGACGGTGGAATACGAGCCGGCGCCCGATACGCCCCGCGAACTCCAGCCGCCCTTTACCATTCGCGCCATCTCCCACCAGGCGCGCACGGCGATGGATTTCATCACCAACAAGAGGGATCCCGCGGACTTCTGCGAACTCGACGCCAGTTGCTATCCCGAATGGCACGACACCATGAGCAGCGTGGCGCACATCTCCTTCATGGATAACGGCGAGGACTTTTTCTGTTCCGGCTCGCTGCTCGCCACGCGCGATAACAGCTTCAAGCCATACTTCCTCACCGCCGGCCATTGCATCCATAGCGAGGCAGCGGCGCGCACCGTCCAGGCCTACTGGACCTACCAGAGTCCTTCTTGTGGGGGCACGCCCCCGGCCAGCGTCGCTACCAGCCTCAAATCCACCGCGGGCGCCCACCTGATCTCCAGCGCTGCCATCCCCGATGGCGATTTCAGCCTGATCCTGCTGCAGGACGTTCCCGCGGGTACCACCTTCGCCGGATGGGATATCGCCGACCCACCGATGCTCACCGCGCTGACTGGAATTCACCACCCTTCCGGCTCCTGGAAGCGCATCTCCTTCGGCGAGCGGGTGGGAGACGTCACGGTCGATGTCGAGGGCGAGACCGCGCCCGGCGACCTCTTCCTCTCGGTGCAGTGGGACAAGGGCCGCACCGAACCCGGATCCTCCGGCTCGGCGCTGTTTTCCGCCCCCGGCGTGGTGGTCGGCTCGCTCACTTATGGCGAGGTGTTGAGCGACGGCACGGTTTGCACGATCAACCCCGCGGTGGATGGTTACGGGCGTTTCTCCAATACTTATGCCCACGTCAAGGACTATCTGGAGAACCTGCCGGCCGACCTGGTGACGCCCTCCAAAGCGGAACTGAACTTCACGATTACCAACCACGCCGCCCCGCCGGCACAGACCGTGCAACTGGTCACGCAATCGACCGGGCAGGTGGTCTACAAACTTCGCGCCGACGCTTCCTGGATCAAGCTTTCCAGCATGACCGGCAGCCTGTCGGCGAAGACGCCGTCCAGCGTGACCATCTCGCTCGACCCGGCGCAATTTTCGCAAGCCGGCCCATATTCCAGCACGGTGACCATCTTCTCCGGCGCCGCACCGCCGCAGTTCCTGCGCGTTACGGCGGCGGTGCGCGTGGATCAATCCAATGTGGTCGCCAGCATCACGCCCAATCCGGTGGTGCAGAACGGTGCGGAATGGAGCTTCCAGATCCGCCTGCTGGATACCGCCGGAGCGTCCACCCGCGTCACGGCGATGAAGTTCAACGGCGCGGATTACTCGGCTAATATCGCGGGTTGGTTCGGTACGGACCGAATCGCGGCCAATGGCGCCATCGTGGCCCCGTTGCGCGGCGCCGGCGTGTTTCCGCACGGCGACCAGTACTTTGAGTTCTGGGGAGTGGACGAGGCCAGCGGCCTGTCGTGGTACCGCGTCGCCACCGTGACGTTCCAGTAAAGGGACCCGCTCCCCGCCATCCGCCCGGCGGAGGTAAGATAATCGCATCCAGCCATGCGAATCTGCTGTCTTGCCCTCTGCTTCGCGGCCGCCTTCGCCGCCGCCGCGCAAATCTATACCGGACCCCGGCCGGCGCAACCGGACCTGCCCTATCTGAAACACGCCGAAAACCTGGTGCCCACGGAGGTCCTGGAGGCCAAGGAGGAGAAGGGCAAGAAGGACGACGTCATCTACGTCATCAACGGCGCGGCTTCCAGCGCCAGGACCCCGCTGGCCTCGCCGATCTTCGTGATGCAGTTCGATAAGCTGGTGGCCGCCAAGCTCTCGCTCTACAAGCTGGAATCGAGAAATGGCCGCCGTGAGATTATCTTTTCTCCGAAGAAGCCGCCCAAAGCCATCCGCGTGGAACTGACGCATCTGAACACCGAGAAACTCTACCGGCTGGAAGTGGACGAAAGCCTCGAGCCGGGCGAGTATGCGTTCAGCCCCGACGGTTCCAACCAGGTCTTCTGCTTCCAGGTTTACTGACTGCGGTGTGCGGTTGTGCCGGGTGGCCTCGCCGTGTGACCATGGAGTTCGGGCAGCCTGATGCAGAGAGAATACGTTAGGTTTATCGAAGGGCAATATCTGGTTGGGGGCACTCGGGTCTCTCTCGATTCGCTGGTGGATCTGTTTCGCGAGGGGATGTCGGCTGAGAGCATGGTGGATTCTTACTCGGCATTGACGCTGGAACAAGTACATGGCGCGCTTGCGTTTTACCTGGCGAACCAGAAAGAGATCGACGCCTACCTGGCGGAAGGAGAGCGCACCGCCGAATCGCAGCACGAGCAGTCGAGACGCACGAATGCAGAGTTGATTGCGAAGCTGCAGCGGGCGCGGCATGCAAGTCAGATTCCAGGCTGACGCCGATCTCGACGGACGCGTCCTTCGCGGGTTGCGGCGGGCTGCGCCGGGAGTTGACATCCGGACGGCGGCCGACGCCGGACTCGCGGGGTTGGAGGATTCTGAGGTTTTGCGCATCGCCGCAGACTCTGGACGAATTCTCGTGAGCCGGGACCGCCGCACCATGCCGTTGCATTTCAATCGCTATGTGGCCGGCGCGCAGAGTCCGGGAGTCATCCTGCTTCGGAAGGCAATTCCCATCTCGAAAGCGATCGAGGAACTTGCGCTGATTTGGAGCGCAAGCGAGGCCGACGAATGGATCGACCGGTTGGTATGGATTCCGCTTTGACCCTGCCAGTCGGCGATTGTCGGCCCAATGTCGGCCCACGCCGCCTTTGCGTCAGCCTGCCACCTGGCGGTATACTGAAAGTTCGCTGTTGGTGTGTCTACCCCACGGCATTTTGCGCCTGTGGTATTCTGGTGGACGTACCTAAGCGAGATTAAGAGAAGACAAGGAGCATTACCCCTAGAATGGCACTGGCGATTGAAGCAAAGCAGCAGATTCTCACCGGGAATCAGCGCCACAAAACCGACACCGGGTCGCCAGAAGTACAGATTGCCCTGTTGAGCACCAGAATCACGATGCTGACGGAGCATTTCAAGACGCACAAAAAGGATCACGGCTCCCGCAAAGGGTTGTTGACCCTGGTTGCCAAGCGTCGCCGGCTTCTGACTTACCTGCGAGATACGGGCCCAGAGCGCTACAAAGCGGTTCTTCTGAAGCTGGGCATCCGCCGCTAGTCCATTCGCGGAAACCGTCCGTTCCATGTGTATGGCGCGGATAGGTCCGTTTTCACACCTAATTGGCTCGAACGGGCTCCGGGCGTTGCCGGGTGCCGGTTGCGGGCTACCCTTCCTGTCAGCTCCACTCTCAAACGGTTCCTTAAATGGAAACCGACTTTTACGAACTTACCGGAACTGGTTTCCGGTAGAGTGTTGGAGGTTTAGAAAGAATGCATCACATAGTTGAAGTAGACCTGGGCGGCCGTAAGATCACCCTGGAAACGGGTAAAATGGCCAAGCAGGCGGGCGGCGCTGTTGTCGTTCGTTCCGGTGACGCCGTGGTACTCGTCACCGCATGTATGGCTGACCAGCCGAAGGTGGGGGCCGGGTTCTTCCCGCTCACCGTCGATTACCGGGAGTACACCTACTCCGCCGGCAAGATCCCGGGCGGATTCATTAAGCGCGAGGGGCGTCCCTCGGAAAAGGAAGTTCTCACCAGCCGGCTGATCGATCGTCCGATCCGCCCGCTGTTCCCCGAAGGTTTTCTGCACGAAACCCAGATTATCGCCATGGTCCTGTCGGCCGACCCCGAACAGGATCCCAACTCGCTGGCCATCGCGGGCACGGCGGCGGCTCTGGCGATCAGTGAAATCCCCTTCCCCTACGTGCTGGGCGGCGTGCGCGTCAGCATGAAAGATGGCAAGTACATTGCCAACGCCACCTATACGGAGGGCCGCGAATCGAAGCTGAATATCGTCGTCGCGGGCACCGAAGAAGGCATCGTGATGGTGGAAGCCGGCGCACAGGAGGTCTCGGAGGCCGAGGTTCTCGGCGCCATCGAGTTCGGCCATGAGTGCTGCAAGAAGATTGCCGCCGGTATCCGCGAACTGATGAAACTGGCCGGCAAGAAGAAGCGCGAATTCATCCCGCACGTCCTGGATCAGGCGATTTACGATCAGGTGGAGAAGGATGGGCGCGTCGACCTGACCGACGCCATGAATACGGCGAAGTACGAGAAGCTGGAAAGCTATGCGCTGATCTCCACCGTCAAGAAGCGCGTGGTCGAAGGCCTGCCCGAAGAGCAGCGCGAAGAAGGCGCGCGATGTTTCTCGGCTCTCAAAGAGCGCGTATTCCGCGATGAGATGCTGAAGAATCATCGCCGTCCCGACGGCCGCGGCTTCGATGAAGTGCGTAAGATCACCATCGAAACCGGCGTTCTGCCGCGCACCCACGGTTCCGCCCTGTTCACCCGCGGCGAAACCCAGGCGCTGGTGACGGTTACGCTCGGCACCAAGGACGATGCGCAGCGCATCGAACTCCTGGAACCGGGCGAGGCCAGCAAGCGCTTCATGCTGCACTACAATTTCCCGCCATTCAGTGTGGGCGAAACCGGGTTCATGCGTGGACCGGGCCGCCGCGAAATCGGCCACGGCGCTCTCGCCGAGCGTTCGCTGACCGCGCTGATTCCCGGCGAGGACAAGTTCCCCTACACCATGCGCGTGGTTAGCGACATCCTCGAATCCAACGGTTCGAGCTCGCAGGCCACGGTATGCGGCGCTTCGCTGGCGCTGATGGATGCCGGCGCTCCAATGACGGCTCACGTCGGCGGCATTGCGATGGGCCTGGTGCTGGAAGGCAAGGACTACGCCATCCTGACCGACATCGCGGGCGCGGAAGACCACTACGGCGACATGGATTTCAAAGTGGCCGGCACGCGCGCCGGCATCACCGGCCTCCAGATGGATATCAAGGTGCCGAACATCACCGTCGATATCATGAAGGAAGCGTTGGAGCAGGCGCGCAAGGGCCGTCTGCACATCCTCGGCAAGATGTACGAGGCGCTGCCCGCCGCCAGGACGGCGATCAGCCAGTACGCACCGCGAATCTACACGCTCCACATTCCGACCGACAAGATCCGCGACGTGATTGGACCAGGCGGCAAAGTCATCCGCGGCATCATCGAGCAGACCGGCGTCAAGATCGACGTCGAGGACGATGGCACGATACACGTGGCCAGCGCCGATGAAGCCAGCGCCAACAAGGCGATCCAAATCATCAGCGATCTCACCGCCACCGCCGAAATCGGCAAA
>JADGNS010000341.1 GCA_017883355.1 Candidatus Solibacter sp. | reverse complement strand
CCTTCGCCTACAACGTCGTCGGCATTCCGGTGGCGGCGATGGGACTGCTCTCGCCGATGCTGGCGTCGGCCGCCATGGCGCTCTCCAGCGTCACGGTAGTTACTAATAGCTTGCGGCTGAAGTAGGTGGCATAAGGAGAGCCTTCCTCGAAAATACACGCTTGCCCGGCATCCGCTCCCTGACGGTCGCGGCTCTGATTGGCGCTTGATGGGCAGCGGCGTTTTCATCATTCGCTTGAGACGCCCCCTGGGCGTCATGAGCAACTTATGCCACGCAATTAAGTTATAGTCACTGGAATGAAGATTCTTCGGTGTCTTGCCGCGACGCTGCTCGCGCTTCCCCTTCTCGGCCAACCCGTGGCCAACGTTCCATTGAAACCGGGGCGCGACGCCAGCCAGGCGGTGGACGAGGAGTACACCAAGAAGATTCGCGAGTACACCACCGAGCCGTTCTTCAACTCGCCGCTCACCGATTACCTGCCGGCCTCGAAGACCGTGCCCACTCCCAAGGCTGTGCTCGGCGATATCGCCGGAGCGCCCGGCATTCTGCCCTATTCGGCCGACGTCTATCGCTACATGCGCATGCTGGAGAAAGCCAGCCCGCGCGTCAAAGTCTTCACCATCGGCCAGACCGAGGAACGCCGCGAGATGATCGCCGTGGCCGTGGCTTCCGAACGCCTGCTCGCCACGCTCGAAGAGAACCGCGCCCGCCTCGCCAAACTCGCCGATCCCCGCACCATCAAGCTGGACGACGCCGAGGCCGAAAAACTGATCGCCGCTTCCACGCCCGTCTATTACATCACCGGCACCATCCACTCCACGGAAACCGGCGCGCCCACCGCGCTCATGGAACTGGCCTACCGCCTCGCGGTGGACGAGAGCCCCTTCATCAAATCCATCCGCGATAACGTGATCACCCTCATCACTCCCGTCGTCGAAGCCGACGGCCGCGACCGCGCCGTGGACATCTATCGCTGGCATCGCGAGAACCCCGGCAAGCAGTTTCCGCCCTTGATCTACTGGGGCCACTACGTGGCGCACGACAACAATCGCGACTCCATGGGGCTCACCCTGCAACTCACGCGCAACGTCCTCAAGACCTTCGTCGGATTCAAGGCGCAGGTGCTCCACGACCTGCACGAATCCGTGCCGTACCTCTACGACAACACCGTCGGCGACGGCCCGTACAACGCGTGGATCGACCCCATCCTGGCGGACGAATGGCAGATGATGGGCTGGAACAACGTTTCCGAAATGACCAAGCTCGGCATGCCCGGCGTGTTCACTCACGGAACTTTCGACACGTGGTCCCCGAGCTACCTGATGTTCATCGCCGCGATGCACAACGGCATCAGCCGGCTCTACGAGACGTTCGGCAACGCCGGCGCGGATACCGAAGAGCGCTCGCTGCGTCCCAATGAGTATGCGCGCACCTGGTTCAAGCAGAATCCGCCGCTCCCCAAGACGAAGTGGTCGCAGCGCAACAACAACAATTACGAACAGACCGGCGTGCTCACCGCGCTGCACTACTTCGCAGGCAACAACAAGCTCTTCCTGCGCAACTTTTACCTGAAGGCCAAGCGCTCCATCGAGAAGCCGCGCACCGAAGGCCCCTCCGCCTATGTCTTTCCGTCCGACGATCCGCGCCCTGGCGCGCAAGCCGACCTGCTGCGCATGTTGCAGGATCAGGGCTGCGAGATCTCACGCGCCACCGCCCCCTTCACCGTCATGATGCCGGCTAAGAAAGCGCCGGCGCGCGGAGGCCGCGGGGGACGGGGCGGCGCCGGCGCAGGAGCAGGAACCGCGACAGGGGATGCCGCCGACACCGCGGCCGACACGCCTCCGGCCAAGCCCGCCGAAAAACCCAAGCCCGAGCCGCGCACCTTCCCGGCCGGCAGTTATATCCTGCGCATGGATCAGCCCTACAGCCGCATCGCCGATTCTCTGCTCGACTACCAGTACTGGGCGGCCAACGATCCGCAGAAGAGCATCTACGACGACACCGGCTGGACGTTCGGCGAACTCGGCAACGTGCAGGTATCGCGCGTCACCGACGTCAAGATACTGGAGGCGGCCATGGACTCCTTCCCGGGTCCGGTGCGCTCCCCCGGCGGCGTCGAAGGCACGGGCGAGATCTTCCTCATCAATCACAATGCGGATAACGCGCTGGTCACCCTGCGCTATCGGTTCCCGAGCGCCACCTTCGATACCGCCGAGGAGCCGTTCGAGGCCGCCGGGCACAAGTTCAACCGCGGCAGCTTCATCGTGCGCAAGGTGGCGTCCGGCGACCTGTCCAAATTGGCCACCGAACTCGGCGTGCAGGTATACGCCGTGGCCACGGCACCCGAGGTGAAAACCCATCCGGCGCGCGCCGCCCGCATCGCCCTGATGCACACGTGGCTCAGCACGCAGAGCGAAGGCTGGTGGCGCCTGGAGTTCGACCGATTGAAGATCCCCTACGCATACATCAGCACGCAGACCGCGTCCAAGGCCGCCGACCTGCGCTCCCAATACGACGTGATCGTGTTTGCTCCGGGAGTGCGCGGCAACCCGCAGGCTATCGTCAGCGGCATGCCCATGTACGGCAATCCGCTGCCCTGGAAGGTTTCCGAACTCACCCCGAATCTGGGCAACACCGACGAGACCGACGACATGCGTCCGGGCCTTGGGTGGGCGGGGCTCGAGCATTTGCAGGAGTTCGTGCGCAAGGGCGGCCTGCTGATCACCGCCAACGACACCACCAATTTCGCCGTGGCGTTCGGCTTCACGCCCGGTGTCACCATCGGGACTACGACGCGGCTCAAGGTGACCGGCTCGGCGCTGCGTTCCAAGATGGTGGACGCGGCCAGCCCGATCGTTTATGGCTACAAGGATAACCTGGCGATCTTCGCGTCGAACCCGCCGGTTTTCGCGCTCACGAATATGGCGGGCGGCGCAGGCGGCGGGCGGCGCGGTGCCACCGAAGAGCGCGAACGCCCCACCGGCCGCGGCACGGCCGACGATCCGGATCTGCCGCAGGGGCGCTCCCCGGTGGAGATTCCCGAAGAGCCGCACGGCGAACTGTGGGAGGCGACGCCGCTCACCAATGAGCAGCTTCGCAACCCGATCAACGTGATTCCCCCGGCGGCGCGCCCGCGCGTGGTGTTGCGCTACGCCAATGCCACCGAGTTGCTGGTGAGCGGCCTGCTCGATGGCGGCACGGAACTGGCGCAGCACGCCGCGGTGATCGATTCGCCCTACGGCCAGGGTCACGTGGTGCTGTTCTCCAACAACCCCATGTGGCGCGCCGAGACCAAGGGCAGCTATTTCCTGGTGTTCAACGCCATCCTGAACTTCGACAACCTGGACGCGGGGAGAAAGCTGGCGGATAAGTAGCGTGGCGAAGTCCGAGCTTCGCTCGGATGCACAAGGCGGAGCCTTATGCCACAGCCAAACTATTGCGCCGGAGCCTGCATGGCTTGTTTGGCGAACTCGCCGGACGGGGTCAATTTGTATTCCCAGTCGCCGATCAGCGTGGGACCCCATTCCGGGTCGAAGCACCAGACCACCCAACTGATGCCTTTGCCTTCCAGGTACTTGATGATCGAAGGCCCGTAGGGAGCCTGCGGAGTAGCCGCGGCGGCGCCGGCCGGGGGTTGCCGGGGCGGTCCGAATCCGCCGAACTCCGTCGCCATGACCGGGTACTTCGCCGCGGCGAAACCGAAGTCCTCCTCCCATTTGGGCTCCCACGGCTGCGGCCGCTTGTTGGAATAGGGATGGGTCACGTAGCCCACGCCCTCGGCGGCAATCGGGCTGAGGCGCAGCGGGGTGAGGTCGTAGGCCCAATCGAAGCCCGCCACCAGCGGAATAGCCTGCACGTTGTAAGCGCGGACGATGGCGATCAGGTTCTCGTTGATCTTCTTCCATTCGTCCCAGGAGATCGGGCCAAGCTGGTTGTTGAAGGTAGTGGGTTCGTTGAAGAACTCGAAGAACGCCACCGTGTTGTGGCCGGCGTAGTGACGCGCCATGGTGCGCCAGAAACTGTAAGTCTCCTGCAGCGAGGTATCGTACATCGGGTCCTGAAAAACACCGGTGGCGAGGTTGCCGATGGAGTGCCAATCCAGGTCCACGTACATTTCCAAACTGGTACACCACTCCACCGCCTGGTCGAGCAATTTGATGTATTCCGCCGGGGTTCGTTCGCGCCACGCCACCGGATGAACGGGGATGCGGACAAGGCGCGTGCCCATCTCCTTGACCTTGACGAAGTGCTCGCGGTTCCAGTGCCCCTGCATCTCCAGCTTGTCCGGGTCGGAGATGGCGAGGCCGCGGAACAGGATTGTGCGGCCTTGCGGGTCGACGAATTTGTTGCCCTTGACGGAGATCAACGGCATCGTCTTGGCGTTGGTGGTGTAGGGGCGCGCGCCGGCGGGGCGGTCGCTCCACCAGCGGTGGGTCCGCTGGGCGGCGGCGGCCGGGGCGGGCGCGGTCTGCGCGTGCATCCCGCCGAGAGAGGCCAGAAACGCCACGCCGGCCACGGTCCGAATGGAAGTTCGCATGTCCACATCTATAGCGCATTGCCCTTTCCGATACCAGGGTCTGCTTTCGCCCACGCATGGCGCTAAAATCGCTAGCGTCATGGGAAACGCGTTTCTAAAACTCGGAGTCGCCTGCCTGTTCCTGTTGGGAATCGCGCGGCCCGCGCCTGCTCAGGCGCCCAAGCTTCAAGTGCTGATTATTACCGGCCAGAACGGCCACGACTGGCGGGCCACCACGCCCGTGCTGCGCAAGCTGCTGGAAGACACCAAGCGCTTTGAGGTACGCGTGACCGAGGAGTTCCGCGGCGCCGGCCCCGAAGCCCTCGCACCCTACGATCTCGTGGTGCTCAACTACTACGACAGCAACAAGCCCGCGCTACGTTGGGGCGCCCGTGCCGACAGCGCGCTCGTGGACTTCGTGCGCGGCGGCAAGGGCTTGGTGGTCTACCACTTTTCCACCGCGGCATTTAACGGCTGGAGCGAGTTCGAACAGATGTCCGCCGGCAACTGGAGACCCAACAACGGCCATCACTCGGCGCGCCACGATTTCACCGTCACCGTCACCGACCGCGAGCATCCGATTACCCGCGGCATGCGCGCCACCTTCCCCCAGGCCAATGACGAGTTGTACGCCAACCTGAAGTGGCAGCCGGAAGGCTCGTATCACGTGCTCGCCACCGCCTATGACGACCATTCGCTGTACAAACCCGGCGAGAAACAGCCGATTCCCGGCGCCGGTCTGAATCAACCCATGCTCTGGACCGCCAAGTTCGGCAACGGCCGCGTCTTCACCACCGCCCTGGGACACGATCCCGATGCCATGAAGCTTCCCGGCTTCATCGCCACCCTCGTGCGCGGCGCCGAGTGGGCCGCCACCGGCGCGGTCACGCTGCCGCTACCCGATGAGCTGAAGTAGCGTCCGCGGCACAAACCACAATCTCGTGTAACTGGAGAGTGTGTATTTGCGTCCATAAAAACATCTACGGATGCTTAGTTGATGCCACTTCCCGCGCTGGTAGGCCTACTTCTTTTTTGGCAGGGCGCCGCGAGCAACCTCGATGTTTTAGTGGTCGATTCGTCCCATCGGCCGGTCCCGGGCGTCCGCCTCGAATTGAAGACTGGCGGAAAGACCGTCGCTTCGGCACAGACGGCCGAGGACGGCCACGCACAGTTCAACGAACCTATCCCGGCACGTTATGAACTCGCTGCCTCGAAGGACGGATTCGATCCGGTCCAAAAAGGCGATCTCGCATTGCCGGCTTCGGTGGAGTTGACGCTGACGCCGGCGCCGGCCCGCAAGGAGAGCATCGAGGTCAAGGGCACGATTGCTCCGTTGGAGCAGGGCGCGTCCGCTCCCAACGAGATCTCGGCGCAGACGGCCAAGGAGCTTCCTGGACGCCCGCCGACGGTGACGGATGCCCTACCATTACTGCCGGGTGTGGTGCGCGTGTCCGGGGGCGGCCTGGTGA
>JADGNS010000340.1 GCA_017883355.1 Candidatus Solibacter sp. | reverse complement strand
ATTGCGCCTTCGGCGCGATGATGTTGCTCCCCCTACGGCCGAAATTCAGAAAACTGCGTTTTCAGATTATTGCCGACATTTTCCGCCGAGATACTGCTTCACCTTGTTGTTGACGTATTCAAACTGGGCATTTCGGTCAGGATGGCTTGTTCCTTCGTTGGTCTTGCGGTTGGCCTGTAGGCTGTACTCCAGTTCGTGCAGCAAGTCTGCCACCACCTGATGACTCACAGCATGGCCCCTGTTCTTTAGTTCGGCTTCAAGATTCCGAACGCTGCGGCAAGTCCATCGCAAAGGCGACTCCGGATCGCCACGTGTCGTCGACTCCAACAGTTCCTCAAGGTCGGTCTTCAACGAAGGGTCCAACTTCACGGCGCTCTTCCTGCCACCCCCCGAACGTCGAATCCGCCTCTCCGGCAACACTGGGGACTGCTTCAATTCAGCGATCCCCTGGCGGATCACCTGCCGCGACACTCCCGTTGCCTTCGCCACCGTCGAGATGCCTCGCCGCCCCATCGCCTCGCTCTCGGCAGCAACGAGCAGGCGCCGTGATCGCTCGTCCAACACACCCCGCAACCTCTTAAAACGCTCCTCGATTCCGGTGAGTATCTCCATACTCACCAGGGTACTCCAAAACATTATTATGTGGTAATGTTATTTTTAGACAGCTCCTTAGCGTGCGCCTTGGCTGAGTTCAAGGACGGGCGCGCACGACGATATCGGCGGGCTGGAAGTTGTGTTGCAGCGGTCTGGCGGTTTACGGCTTCCCCGTTTCGATTTTATTGAACCAGCGACGCGCCCAACTCCAGGAGTAGGCGGTTCAGCGACTCGCGCGCGATCTTGCGAATCAGGGCAGCCTTGACGCCCCCGGACTCCACTCCCATTTCCGGCGGCAAGATGAAGAAGGAACAGGCCCGCTGGAAAGTACTGCTGGGAATCCAAGCCTCGACGGCGACCTGCCCGCTGGCCTGACGGAACGAGAACATCATCGCCGCTGTCGCAATGCCGCCTTTCTGGTATAAGCGCTGGGGTCCATCGGAAGACTTCAGCTCCGCATTTTCGCTGACCGACCAACGCTCCACCGCCGGCCAGATGTCAGCACTGCAAGGGAACGATAACTTCGTTCGCGTGGTCATGTGTACTACCCCTCGATCTGGATTCTCGCCTCCGAGTTCAGAGTATTGTACTCATATCCTGCCCTGGTGTGGCAAGCGGGATACTAATGACGCTAATGACGGGGTTGGGATAAACCCGCGGGGTTTGCCTTGGTCGCGTGTAGGATTTAACGACAGTGACTGACCTGGCGGTCATCAGGCTCCGGGCGGGATGCAGACCAAAAGGAACGAAAGCGGGTCGGGCCCCACTACTTGCGGGCAGCGGCGGCGGCGGCCTTTTGTTGGGCTTTCTTTTCCTTGCGGGGCAAGCGCGACTTGCCGCTCTTGGCGAGTTTGGGGATTTTGACGTGCTTGGGGGGAGTTGCCGGTTTGGCGACTACCACCGCGGGGGCACTGGCCCCTTCGCTATCGTCTTTTTTCTTCTTCTTGTCGGCCATGAATATCCTCGGAGTCTGGGCGCGCCCGCCTGGACGTGGAGGCGCGGCCGAGACTATGCGGCAACTATTTGATTCTTCTGGGTTTGTGCGGAACTGGTGGGCGGAAAGTGCCGATGGAGGTAGTTCTGAATCTGGACCTTCTGGCTGGCCAGAACGACCCTTCCCCACCGGATATCGCCGGTACTCACATTGTATTCGCCGACCACGTAGGAGTTGGTTGTGAGCACAGAAATCGGTCCATCCGGCTTGTTTCGCAGACAGTAGTAAGACTCGTTAATCGTTTGAGGACCCTGCATCTCATTACTATAGCGTGAATTAGGCACAAAGTGGTAGTGTTTGCCGCACAAAACGCACAAAATAAGACTGAGACCAGAGGCCTGTCCCACTCAACCCCGCTTAACAGCAGGTGGATGCCGGATTCAGCTATTTGGGCCTGTTTTGCTTGAACTTGCGGGGGCTTCGGGTGAAACTGGACTAAAATGGGCATCAATATCGGTCTGGACATCGGGGCGATCAGCCTTAAGCTCGCCGCATTGGGTAAACCGGCGGACCGGGCGACCCTGGAACAGGTGTGCGCGGCGCATCCGGAGTTCCGCCTGATCTCGCTGGACGGCCGGCCGCTGCTGCTCTCCGATTACCGGCGCATCGCGGGCAGCCCGATCCAATCCACCTACGATCTGCTGCGCGAACTGTACGAAATCATTCCCGAGGACCGGGTGGAAGGCATACGGGTGACGGGCAGCGGCAGCCGGACGATTGCCAAGGTGCTCGGTCTCTTCTTCGAGAACGAATTCAAGGCGATCGCGCGGATGATCGCCACCTGGTATCCGCAGGTGCGCACGGTGTTCGAACTGGGCGGGGAGAGTTCCAAGTACATACGCCTCGCGAACGGTGGGATTCAGGATTACGACCGCTCGGGGGAGTGCGCGGCCGGGACGGGGAGCTTTCTGGATCAGCAGGCGCTGCGCATGCAGTACTCGGTGGAAGAGGTGGGCGACCTGGTGTGCGGCGCGGGTTGCGCGGCGCGGATCGCGGGACGGTGCAGCGTGTTCGCCAAGAGCGACATGATCCACGCGCAGCAGAAGGGGTATTCGCCGGCGGAGATTCTGCGCGGGCTGTGCGATGCGGTGGCGCGCAACTTCAAGAGTTCGGTGGTCAAGGGGCGCCCGGTGGAAGCGCCGGTGGCGCTGATTGGCGCGGTGTCGCAGAATGCGGGCGTGGTGAGGGCGCTGCGCGAGGCCTTCTCGCTGACGGCGGAGCAACTCTTCGTGCCCGAGGAATACGCGTGGTGCGGGGCCATCGGCACGGCGATTCTGGAGGCCGAGGAGCAGCGGAAGCGCTCCATCCTGGACGTACACCGCCTGCGGCAGCACGACGTGGAAGAGAGTTTTCAGGACACCAAGCCGCTCTCCACGGAGAACGTGGTGCAACTGAGGGACCGGGTGGGGGTCTACACGCCTCCGCCCAATGACGAACCGATTGCGGCGTATCTCGGCCTGGACATCGGGTCGGTGTCCACGAACGTGGTGGCGATCGACGAGAGCGGGACGGTGATCCACGACGTGTATCTGCGCACGGCGGGGCGGCCGATCGAGGCGGTGCAGCAGGGGTTGGCCGAAGTGGAGCGCATCTGGGGGAGCCGCCTGAAGATCTGCGGCGTGGGGACGACGGGGAGCGGGCGCGAGCTGATCGCGGAGTTCGTGGGCGCGGACGTGGTCAACGATGAGATCACGGCGCACAAGACGGGCGCGATCCACATCAGCAGCACGCTGGGCGGCGAGCCGGTGGACACGATTTTCGAGATTGGCGGGCAGGATTCGAAATTCATCTCGATCGAGAACGGCGTGGTGGTGGATTTCGCCATGAACGAGGCCTGCGCGGCGGGCACGGGGTCTTTCCTGGAAGAGCAGGCGGAAAAGCTCGGCATCAGCATCAAGGGGGAATTCGCGCGGCTGGCGCTGAGCGCGCAGAGTCCCACGCGGCTGGGCGAGCGGTGCACGGTATTCATGGAGCGCGATGTCACGGGGTGGATGCACAAGGGCGAGACGGTGCCGCACCTGGTGGCGGGTCTGGCGTACTCGATCGCGCTGAACTACCTGAATCGCGTGGTGCGCGGGCGCAAGATCGGCAAGGTGATCTACTTCCAGGGGGGGACGGCGTACAACGATGCGGTGACGGCGGCGTTCGCCAGCCTGCTGGGGAAGAAGATCACGGTGCCGCCGTACAACGGGGTGATGGGGGCGGTGGGCATGGCGCTGATTGCGCGCCACTGGCACGTGGCGACGCAGGGAGAGAGCCGGTTCCGGGGGTACGATCTGCACAAGCTGGAACTCACGACGCGCGATTTCGTGTGCAAGGCGTGCACCAACCTGTGCGACATGAAGGAATTCGTGATCGAGGGGCAGAAGAGCTTCTGGGGCGATAAGTGCTCGGACAAGTTCCGCAAGCCTTCGACGACGGGGCGAAAGCCGGTGATCGAAGACCTGTTCGCGTTCCGCGAGGCATTGCTGGACGCGCTGCCCACGGCGGCGGGCGGGAAGTTCAAGATCGGCCTGCCGCGGGCCATGTCGATGATGGACCGGCTGCCGTTCTGGAAACGGTACTTCGCGGAACTGGGACTGGAGGCGGTGCTCTCGCCGGTGACGGATCCGCGGATTTCGGCGGGCGGCATCGAGCTATCGGTGGCGGAACCGTGTTATCCGGTGCAGGTGGCGCACGGGCATGTGCAGGCGCTGACGAGCGCGGGCGTGGATTACGTCTGGCTGCCGGTGATGGCGGATGCGGAGGCGGGCGATGACGGCTGCGCGTCGCACTATTGCCCGTGGAACCAGACGCTGCCGTGGGTGCTGAAATCGGCGCCGGGACTGGAGGCGCATGCGTCGACGTTCCTGACACCCACGCTGCACTTCCGCCTGGGACCGGAGCAGATCAAGAAAGCCCTGGCGGAGACGATGCGGCGCGTGGGGGTGACGAGGCGGGCGAGCGACCGTGCGGTGGACGCCGCCTATACCGAGCAGCGCAATTTCCAGGAGCGGTTGATCGAGGCGGGGCGCAAGGCGTTGGCCGCGCTGGACGAGAGCGGCGAGCCGGGCATCGTGCTGGCCGGGCGATCCTACACTATGTACGATCGCGGGGTGAACTGCGACATCCCGCGCAAACTGCGGCATCGCTATGGCGCCAACGTGATCCCGCTGGATTTCCTGGTGACGGGGAACGAGCCGCTCGGCGAACTGCACGCCAACATGTTCTGGATCAGCGGCCGCAAGATTCTGGAGGCGGCGCGCATCGCTTCGGAAAAGCCCAACCTGCACATGATCTACCTGACCAACTTCAAGTGCGGGCCGGACAGCTACATCAAGCACTTTGCGCGGGAGGCCGCCGGTGCGCCGCTGTTGATCCTGCAGTTTGACGGGCACGGCAACGACGCCGGTTATATGACACGCTGCGAAGCGTACCTCGACAGCAAAGGAATTCTGCGATGCTACCAATCTACGACGGACCAGACGTCAGCGAAGCGCCAAGCGGGGCCGCAATCGACACCGCAATCGGCACCGGCGACCACCCACTAAAGGGAAAGCGCATCTACATTCCGCCGATGGCTTATGGCAGCGCGCGGGCCTTCGCCAGCGCCTTCCGCGCGATTGGCCTGGAAGCCGAGCCCACGCCGCCCTCCGACAATCGGACGCGCGAGCTGGGGGCGCGCTATACGTCGGGCGACGAATGCTATCCGGCGAAGGTGACTGTGGGCGACTTCATGAAGGTGGTGGAGAACCCGGCGATCGATAAAAAGCGGATCGCGCTCTTCATGCCGACCGCGCAGGGTCCGTGCCGCTTCGGGCAGTACGCGCCGTACCTGCGGCAGATCCTGGACGCCAACGGGTACGCCGAAGTCGAGATTCTCTCTCCCACGAGCCAGAACGCGTACGATGGCCTGGGCACGCTGGCGGGCGCCTTCGTGCGTACCGGATGGCGCGCGCTGCTGGCCGCCGACCTGTTGCAGAAGCTGCTATTGATGTGGCGTCCTTACGAAGAGCGCCGGGGCGACAGCGAGCAGACCTATGAAGATTCGCTGGCCGATTTGTGCCGCACGCTCGAGAGCACTCCGGCCGAGCCCGGCGTGCAGTTAAAAGCGCTGCGCGATTGCATGGTGCGTTGCCGCGACCGGTTCCGCAAGCTGGAGGCGCGGCGCGACAGGTCGCAGCCGCTGATCGGCATCGTCGGCGAGATTTTCTGCCGGCTGAATACGTTCAGCAACGACAACCTGGTGGCGGCGCTGGAGCAATACGGCGCCGAGGCGTGGTTGAGCGATATCGTCGAGTGGATCTGGTACACCAACTCGGAGCATTTCCGGAAGTTGAAGCTGGAAGGCCGGCTTTGGACGTTGGAGGCGCTGGGCGCGTGGGTGCGCAAGCGCGTGCAGAAGCACGACGAGCACGTGTTGGTGGAGCCGTTTG
>JADGNS010000339.1 GCA_017883355.1 Candidatus Solibacter sp. | reverse complement strand
CCGCCAGCCGCCCCTGTTCCATCGATACCGACGCCAGGCTGGGGAAGCCGATAATGTCGCCCGCCGCGAAGATGCTCGGCACCTTGGTCCGGTACTCGGCATCTACCGCGATCCGCCCGCGGCTATCGGCTTCCAGGCCCGCCGCGGCCAGGTTCAACTCGTCCACGTTGCCCTGCCTGCCCACCGCGTACAGCAGGACATCGCCAGAGATGATCTTGTTGCTCTTCATGCGCGCCACCACGCCGTCAGAGCCCTTGTCTTCCACCGACGCGACTTCTTCGTTCAGCCGCATGGTGACGCGATGGTCGCGCAGGTTGTAGGAAAGCGCCTCCACCATCTCCGCATCGGCGAATTCCAGCAGGCGCGGCCGCTTCTCCACCAGAATCACGCGCGAGCCCAGAATGGCGAACATGCACGTGTATTCCACCCCGATCACGCCCCCGCCCACCACGATCAGCGTCTTCGGAATCTCCGGGATGTTGAGGATCTGGTCGCTGTTGACGATGGTGCGCCCGTTGAGCGGCACGGTTGGGCTGGTGGCCGGCTGGGCGCCGGTCGCGATGATGACGGTGGGTGCTTCCAGGTCGCTCTGCCCGCGCGAGTTCTCCACCCGCACGTGCGTGGCGTCCAGAAAACTGGCCCGCCCGGTGATCACTTCCACCCCGTTGCGCGACAGTTGCGCCTGGGTCACATCGACTTCCGTCTTGATCACCTGATTGACCCGGAACCCCAGGTCCGCCATGGTGATCTTTTCCTTGACGCGATAGTTGATGCCGTAGATGCCCTGGTATTGGAACCCGGAGAGGTGCATCACGGCCTCCCGCATGGTCTTGCTGGGAATGGTGCCGGTGTTGACGCAGGCGCCGCCCACGATTTCGCGCTGTTCGATCACCGCCACGCGGCGGCCGCATTTGGCGCCCTGAATGGCCGCCCGCTGGCCCGCCGGCCCGCTCCCGATGACGATGATGTCGAATTTCTGCATGAAGGCACTAACGAAGCAACCGCTCCCTCACGGGGTGAGGGAGCGGTCTTGAACTCACCAATTCATGACAACCCTAACTGTTGAACCGGTCCTCGATTTCCTTCCAGTTCACTACGTTCCACCACGCCGCCAGATAGTCCGGACGGCGGTTTTGATACTTCAAATAGTAGGCGTGCTCCCATACGTCGCAGCCGAACACCACGTTCTTGCCTTCCATGACGGGGCTGTCCTGATTCGGCGTCGAAGTAATCTCCACGCCCGACGCCGTCTTCAGCAGCCAGGCCCAGCCGGAACCGAACCGGCCTACGCCCGCCGCGTTGAACTTTTCCTTGAAGGTGTCGAAACTGCCAAACGCCCCGACGATGGCCTGCGCCACGTTACCTACCGGCGCGCCGCCCGCCTTCGGGCCCATGATCTTCCAGAACATGGAGTGGTTGAGATGCCCGCCCCCATTGTTGCGCACCGCGGTTCGGATGTTCTCCGGCACCGCAGCGCAGTTATTCGCTAACAACTCCTCGATGGTCTTACCGGCCAGTGCCGGAGCGGATTCCAACGCCTTGTTGAGATTGGTCACGTAAGCGTTGTGATGCTTGCCTTGATGAATCTCCATGGTCAATTTATCGATATGCGGCTCCAGCGCATCGGGCGCATATGGCAGCGGCGGTAATGTGAATGACATAGCAGTCTCCTATTCTTTCCTCTGAGCAGTTTCGAAGCCATCGGCGATCCGGAACATTGTTGTCTCGTCGAAGTGCTTCGTCAAAATTTGCATCCCCACCGGCAGTCCTTCGGCGGTGTTCCCGCACGGCACGCTCATGCACGGTATGCCCGCCAGACTTCCGGTAATCGTAAAAATGTCGGAGAGGTACATGGCCAGCGGGTCGTCCACCTTCTCTCCCAGCTTGAATGCCGGGAACGGAGAAACCGGCGCCACGATGGCATCCACCTCTTGAAACGCGCTGGCAAAATCGCGCGCGATCAGCGTGCGCACCTTCTGCGCTTTCAGGTAATACGCATCATAGTATCCCGCACTTAGTACATAAGTGCCCAGCATGATGCGGCGTTTGCACTCGGCCCCGAACCCCTCGCCGCGTGTGTTGCGATACATATCGGACAGCGTGTCGGAGGCCGTCGAACGGAACGTGTAGCGCACCCCGTCATACCGCGCCAGGTTGGAACTCGCCTCGGCGGTAGCGATGATGTAGTAACACGCGATGGCGTACTCCGTGGACGGCAGGCTGATCTCGCGGACCTCGCACCCCAGGGCCTTCAATTGGTCTACGCCCCGGGAGATCAGGTCGCCGGTTTCGCTCGTCAAGTGTTTTAGATACTCGACGGGCAGCCCAAGCTTCAAGCCTTTTACGCCGCCTGTCAGGTGTGCGGAATAGTCCGGCACCGGAGCCTCCGCCGAGGTGGAATCCCGCGGATCGCGCCCGGCGATCACACGCAGCACCGTCGCCGCGTCCTTCACGCTGCGCGCGAACGGTCCGATGTGATCCAGCGAACTGGCGAACGCCGTCAGCCCGTACCGCGATACCCTTCCGTAAGTCGGCGTCACCCCCACCACGCCGCAGAACGACGCCGGTTGCCGGATGGATCCGCCGGTGTCGCTCCCCAACGCCACCACCGCCGTGCCCTGCGCCACCACGGCCGCCGATCCGCCGCTGGATCCGCCCGGCACGCGATCGAGCGCCACCGGATTCCGTACCGGTCCGAACGCCGAGTTCTCGGTGGACGATCCCATGGCGAACTCGTCGCAGTTCGTCTTCCCCAGAATCACCCCGCCGGCCGCTTCGAGGCGCTCTACCGCCGTGGCATCGTAGGGCGGGATGTACTCCGCCAGCAGGCGCGAGCCGCACGTGGTCTTCACGCCCTTGGTGACGATCACGTCTTTGATCGCGATCGGCACGCCGCCCAGCGCTCCCAAGTCTTCGCCGCGCGCCAGCCGTTCATCCACCCGCGCCGCCGCCGCCATGGCGCGCTCCGGACAGAAGTGCAGGTAGGCGTTGGTCTTCGGATTCTCTGTTTCGGCAAAGCGCAGTGCCGCCGCGGCCAGTTCGCTGGCGCTACATTCGCGCGAGAGCAGAGCCTGCCTCACGCCGTCGATAGTCAGGGAAGGGATATCCATGCGCGTATTCGTTCAGCGTTCGATGACTTTAGGGACTTTGAAATACCCGGCGCCGGGTTGCGGAGCGTTGGCCAACGCCGCCTGATTGCCCAAGGGAACCACCGGCGTGTCGGCCCGCAGCGTCGCCGTTTCTCCCGCCTCGAACAGCACCTGCGACATCGGTTCCACACCCGCCGTGTCCACCTCGTTCAGCCGGTCCATATGTTCCAGGATCCCGTCGAGATCCGCCTGTAGTCTGGCGGCTTCCCCGTCGGTGAGCGTCAGATTGGCTAACCCCGCGACGTAGCGAACTTCCTTTTCGGTAATCTTCACGCTTGTGCCTTTTTCCGCGAAAGCTTGTACAGGCCGCGCATCACCGGGTCGGCGATGGCATCGGCGTCGTCCGGCACGAGCGCCGGTACCGCCTGGCGCGCCACCACCGGCTCGCGCCGCCGCGGCACGATGCGGAACTCCAGCTCTTCCACCAGACCCCGCCCCAGAGTCTTGTCCAGGTTGTGCAAAATGTGCGGAGTCAGGGCGAACAACTGGCGCTGCCAGGTATGGTCCTCTACTTCCACCACCAGCCGGCTGCGGACCAGTTTCGCCGGCCGGGTGTGCCCGGCGATCTTCTTGCCCACGGCTTCCGGCCACGCCGCGCAACAGAGCTGTTCCGGGGTGATCACATCGCCCGACAGCCTCAGTTCCCGGATGAGCTTGCTGGCGCGTTCCATGGTAGGCAGGTTCTTGATTTTATCACGGAGGGTCGGCAGAGGCGGCGGCAAGGGCGATTTGGGAGATTTGGGGTGCTGCACCGAACCGGGGGAGCCGCCCGAGGCAACCGCGACTGGGCGGCGGGCCGGCGTTGTGACGCAAAGTCCGGGAGTCGGGTGTATTTCTCGCATGGAGGTAAACCTATTCTCTGCTTTGGGTTGCGGAGATGGTGGGAGATTTTGTGACGCAAACAGGCCGATCGCCTGGCCGTCTCCATTGGGCGGGAACGGTGCGGGGGTGCCGCGTCGGGCGATGCGGCGGAAGGCGTCGAAGCGGGAGGGGCCGCAGGATTTTGGACGTGTCTGCATAGATCCGATTCGAGGTTAGCATTGGGGCGAGGACAGTTCCGACTTTCGGGTCTGAAAATGATTGAAAATGAAGGGGGAAAGAAAAATAAAGCTGGAGTGAACGCGGATTTGGGCAGCGAGCTTTTTGCGGAGTGGCGCCGGGTCCAAGAGAGGAATTCGTGGAATTCGTGGCGGGGAAAGCGACAGGGACGGTTTTCCTGTATACTGCTTCGGGGTGCCGGAGACCCTTTCCATGTCCCAAGCGAACGTTGATCTCATCCAAAGCCTCTACGCAGCCTTCGCCCGTGGCGACGGCCCGGCTGTCCTCGCCAGCATGGATCCCGCCATTGTCTGGACCGAAGCGGAGAACTTCCCTTACGCCGACCGCAATCCCTACGTCGGCCATGCCGCCGTTGCCGAGGGCATCTTCTTCCGTCTCGCCACCGAATGGGATCGCTTCCAGGCCCTCCCCTCCGAGTTCCTCGACGCCGGCGACACCATCGTGGTGCTTGGCTACTACAAGGCCGCTTACAAGGCGACCGGGGCTCCTCTCAACGCCCAATTCGCCCACATCTGGCGCCTGCGCGACGCCAAGATCACGGCCTTCCAGCAGTATACCGACACCGCCCAAGCCCTTCGCGCCGTGCAGGGCTAGCGGACTGCAAAGTACGAAACTCGTCCTGGCTATATTCGATTTCGGCGGTCAGCTTTCAGCTCCGACACCTTCAAAAGACCCGCGCGATTACGCGGGGCATACCCGCCACGCTGCCTATCGACACCAACCAGGTGGGCGCCGATATGGATGGGATGTTCGCGGGTATACGCGCCGCGCGGAAGCCGTCCGCAGCGATGATGTGCAGGGCGTCTGTCGGCGGATGGCGCACCTTTTTTCGAGTGCGCCGTGATACACCCGGAGCGGATGTGCTCAATTCCCCAGGAGGCGATTGGGCCTGGTTCCCCACCACGGTAAGGGGTCGAATTCGAACCAGAACTGCTTATGGGGCTGTGGGAATGAATCGGTGAGAGCCGGCGTCAACGAGAATATGTACTATTGCGACCACTACTGGGCAGTTTTTGAGTATTTATGATTGACGAGCGAATGCGAGAAACATATAATCAGGCCCGAATTACTACAGCGAATATCGGAAGGAGGAAAATCGCGATGAGTCCAAAGGCAGTTGTTGATATGAAACCGGCCGCACTGCCGGCTCTGGCCTGGGCGGCGGGCACGGTTCACGAAATACTGGTTCAGCCAGGCGAGCAGTTCTATCTGTTCTCGATTCAGCAGGCCAACGGGACCACGGTGTTCGTGCGCATTGCCGACGCGCACACTGGCGCCCCGATTAGCTCCGTGACCTCTGGAAGCTTGGTTTACGATGTGTTGAAAGAAGCGTATTTTCGAAAACTCAGTGTACAGGTGGCCTATCGCGACTTCGGCCCCGACCCTCAAAGCGGAATTAACAAACTCTGTATCGATCGGGTCATTCTGACGCAGTAAGGACCACTCAGATTCATGGGCTCGGCGAGCGTTGCGCGCTCGTTGTGGGTCAACGGAAGTGCGAGTTTCCGGCTGTCGGTAGCGGCAGAGAGACACCCGTACCGCAGGCAGCTATGGTATTCATCAGCTACGCCAACCTGGATCTGGAAGCAGCCGAGGCTCTCTGCGCCGGCCTGGAGTCCCGCCAACTCGATTGCTGGATGGCTCCACGCGACATTCTTCCTGGAGACGATTGGGGTTCTGCGATCGTCAGCGCAATTGAATCCTGCCGCCTGATGGTTCTGGTCTTTTCCTACCGAGCGAAGGTGTCCCCGCAGGTTCGGCGAGAGGTGGCACACGCCGCCCGGCGCGACCTTCCGATTGTCGT
>JADGNS010000338.1 GCA_017883355.1 Candidatus Solibacter sp. | reverse complement strand
GTCTGTCAACCCGGCGGTCCTTGCGATTCTTTCTCAGGGAGTGGATTCCGGCTAGAGGCACGCATGCATCGATAGCAGCAGGCCGGTGCAAGCCAGCAGGCTGCCGAGGTAGCGGTGCGGCGGCGATTGGACGAGGAGTGCCGCCGTGCCGCCCAGGGCCAGGTAAAACATGTCAATTCGGTGCAGCGGGTCGGGCATCTGGGGGAAAAGACTCAAAATTGCCGCGGCAGTCAGAATGAAGCCGAACGCGACATCGCACGCCGCCGTCCGATTGATCGAGAGCCGGTACAGAACCACCGCCGCGGGCAAGGCCAACCAGCGCATGGCCGTGCCCCCCGACAGATGTGCCGATAAGAGCTGCGCGTAGGTTGGTGCCGACAGTCCGGTCTGAAAGAGACTTCCCACCGGCACCAGAACCGGGGCATTCAGTGTCCCACGGGTGAGGAAGGCAATCAGGCCCGCCGAGGCGGCGCAAAGCGTCACCGGTGTGAACATGAGGAGAGCAAAACTGAACGCGCCGCTCCGCGTTCGATGCCAGTAGATGGCGAAAAACGCCAGGCTCACCAGCAGGCAGGAAATCGCGATAGGCGGCTTGGTCAGCACTCCAGCCGACAGCAGTAAAGCAGCCCCCGCCAACGCCTGCAGACCAGGCTGCCGATCATAAGCGGAAAACAGCGAGAGCAGCAGAAACAGGAACACCGCTTCTCCCATGGCACTCGTATCCAGGCGTCCCGAGGGATTAGTGGCGAAGGCCGAAGACAGCCCAAGGAGCGTAAGGGAAGCCCAGCCCAATCCCAGCCCCGCGTACCGCAGACGGACCGCCCAGAAGGTGAGGGCTACGGCATGGACGATCACGCTAAAGAAGTCGTCCCAGGTGCAGGGTTGCCGGTGAAGAAATATCCAGGCTAGCGGGAGGAACGCGACCAGCGCGAACCAGGCGAGCTCCCCGCCGTCAAAACGGGGCGGGCACTGCGCGCCAGGACGCTCCGCCGGCTCGCCGGGGCGGAAGGGAGCGAAAGGCGCAACTCCGATTACAGGTTGCATGGCTTTCCCTGGGTCTGCAGGACTTCGTCCTTGGCCTGGGTCTGCAGGACTTCGGCGGAAGTGAATTTGCTGATGCCGTGAGTGGTCTTTTCCCAATAGAAAGGGTTTGTGACGAGCTGCCAAAGGCCTTTATACGCGGCGATACTCATGAGCATCCAGTACGCCGGAACGGTGAGTGCGTGCGCCAGCAACGACGGATGATTCCGTTTGGCGGCGGCGAGCATGGAAAGATAGACCAGAAAGCTGTTCCCCACCAGCAGGTTGACCGTACTGATTACGAGCACCGGCATGGGGAAGAAAGCGTGCAGCGCGTTGGTTCGCGTAAAGCTCCACAGCAGAAACGGAATCAGCATGAAAGGGTAAGCCAGGCCGGACATGATTCCGCCTCCCAGGAAGAAATGCAGGGAGAAGAATCCCTTGAGCCCGACGCGCCGTATCAGGGCAACTGGATCCCGCATATTGACGAGCCAGGTTTGCATGTAGCCTTTGACCCATCGCGAGCGTTGGCGGATCCAGTTCCCAACCTGTGAATTGGCTTCTTCGTAGGTCACCGAGTTCACCACACCGACCTTGTAACCCAGGGCGGCGAATCGCAGGCCGAGATCCGCATCCTCGGTGACGTTGAAGGGGTCCCAAGCCCCCACTTGACGCAGTTTGGTCAAATCGAAATGGTTCGACGTCCCGCCCAGCGGAATGGGGACCTCCAGGCGATCCAGCGCGGGCAGAAACATATCGAACCACAACGAGTATTCCAGGGTGAACATTCGCGTCAGCCAGTTTTCTTCCGCGTTGAAGTAGTTCAAACGAGCCTGAATGCACGCCGTATTCGAACCGGCTTTACGAAAAGCGACGATGGCTTTTTTGAGCTGATCCGGTTCGGGCTTGTCTTCCGCATCGTAGATGGTGAGGAATGTGCCACGCGCCATCTGGATGGCATAGTTGCATGCTTTCGGCTTGGTTTTGGGCAGCGAATGAGGCACGCGGATGATCTCAAAGCTGGCTTCCAGGGCCAAGGCTTTGGCGGCCTCGATGGTTTCGGTATCGTTAGCCTCCAGGACCAGTTTGATATCCAGCTTGGAGCGTGGATAATCCATCCTGCGGAGGGCCGCCGCCAGGATGGGAAGAACCGCCGGTTCTTTGTACATGGGAACCAGCACGGTGTAAACCGGCAGGTCACGATCGTCCAGGGCAGCCACCTCTTCCTTTGTCACCGCTAACCCGGAGTCCTCGCCGCAACTCATCAGGCAGAGGAGCGTGCGAAACAGGAATGAACCCAAAAGGAAACTGTTGATCAGGCCGTTGACTCCGATCGCGACCCAGTACGGGAACGCCACCGAAGCCGCGATCAGGATCGCCAGGCCGATGAGAAAACCGTACTTCTGCTGGCGCGTTACAACGATGCTGGCGGAGCGCTCCGGCTCGCACTCCGCCAGGTGAAACACGGCCTGGCGGCTGAATTCGGCACCGGCGACCCGCTGGAGTTCCCACAGGATGTCGAACTTGGAGGTCATTACCAGGTGCGCACCGGCATAGGTGGCGCGAAACGCCGCCAGCAACGCGGACCCGGGATCGACGCAGGCAATCCATAGCTCGCCATTTTCCCGTTTCCAGGGCAGGAAAAGACCATCGGCGTACACTTGCAGACAATCCTTGTCGATCAGAGATACGTCCACGGGCTGGTCGATGAGATTGACATATTCGAGTTGAAAATGATTGGCCAGCACCCTGTAAAACGCCTGGGGTTTGACCCAGCCCATACCGAGAAGGATGTCGCCTAACCGCGAGCCCCATTCCTTTTGCAATTCCAGAGCCTGATTCAGTTGCTCGGGAGAGATCAGGCCCGCGGCAACCAAAGCGCTGCCAATGCGAGTCGCGTGTGCACCAACGGGGGTTTCGTTGGTGGAAAGGGCCGAATTCAGCGCAGCGAGGTCGGGATATCCGCCTACGAGAGTTGGATTGTAGAGGGCATCACCCGAGGCGGCCATTTTGTAGTCCGAGTTTCCCATCCGAGTTTCCCAAATGATACATCCGGCGGCACTAGAAAGTCCTCCATAAGGCAATCAGCACGGTCTGCCCGTGGCCGGTATTGCGGCCGGCAAAGGCATTCATCCATCCGCATTGGATGCGCGTGTTCCGGGTAACGCTCGCGACCAGCGAAAGCTGCCCCTTATACAGGTCGAAGTCCGACCGCAGGTTCGGGTTGGTGATAGAGAGCGCCCCGGAGGGCGCCCCGTTCCGCATACCAGTAATGCCGAAGTACTGAGCCATCACGGTGAGCCTGCGATTCACGTCAAATCCCCAGGTTGCGTCCGTGCGGAGCTGATCGGCTGGAGGTCCGTTGCGGTAGCGGAATGCGGTCCCGACACTCACGAAGCTGTGGCGGTGACACAGCACGAAACCGCGCCCAGCGAGCAAACCGGCTTCCAGGTCCATCTGGCGGTTACCGGGGGCCGGATTCCGGTCCGCGGAGTAAGTGGGAAGAAGGATGGAAAACTGCGCCGAAATGGCGGACAACGAGTCTGGCGAATTCAGCCGCCGGCGGACGCCGGTCTCCACATCTCCCAGACCGAAACTACGGTTCGAACCGTATTTGTTTGCGTATTGCAGCGCGGGAAGAAAAGCGTTGACGAGCAGGGTGGTGCTGGCATTCAGTCCGTATTCAAAGTAGGGGTTGAACTCCAGTTTTCGAAACCGTCCGTCGTCGCCAAAGCGTTGGATGTTGCCTGAGCTGTTGAATTCGTGCGAGATTCCGGTGGACGTCAGGTTGACGATGAGCTGCCCTTGCCCGGCGGGCTGGGTCCATGCGCCTGCGTGGATCCACCGCGGACAGACTAATAGCGCTACGAAGATGATGCAGCAAGCCAGGCGCCGCGTGGAATTCAATGGAACGGCCAATGGGTATTCATCCCCCTGGCGACCTTATCGGCAGATTGGGGTGAAAGCATTAGTCCAGGGCAGGAGCCTTAGACCACCAGCTTGAGTTGGGGGGATACCGTAATCAGAAGCCAGAGCGCTGCCACGGCGACGACGATGCCGCCCTCGCGGGGGCCGAGGGCGACGATCAGCGAGTGCAACATGGGCGCGATCAGCAGAAACGATGGCGCCGGGGCGAGCAGGAGCACGGCCAGCCGCCAGCCGAAGCCGATCACCGGCGGAGCGGTCATCCAGACGGCGAACGCGATCCCGACGCCGACCAGCGGCCACTCCAGAAGGTAGCTCACGCCGGGGGCGGTACTGGCGACTACGAATTGCAGAATCACGGGAATCGCCAGCACGAAGGCGAACCAGAACCCGCGCACGCTTCGAACCCAACCGGACTGCGCGGCCGCCGCGATTACAAAGAGGGTGAGCCAGGCCAGCAGCCGTACCCAGGCGGTGGAATAGACGATCAGCGGCGTCAGCAGCGTGGGGAAGTAAACGGCGTTGCCGGAGTGCGGCTGGTTGAGGTCCTGCGCGCCGAACTCGCGGGCCAGCGCCAGCGCATAGTTGCCCTGCTCCTGTACGCTGCGCAGGTCGAGATGCGCGGGGTCGTCCTGCGGGCGGTGATACCACTCCGGGTGCTCGATAAAGGCGAAGTTCATGCCGGCGAGACCTTGCTTGAACACGGAGAGGTCGGTGTTGTTGGGCATACGGCGGTAGACTTCGTAGGCGAAGGAAGTGGCGTTGGCCGCGGGCACGGCCCTCCGCAAGGCGCGGATCATCCACGCGTTCGGTGTACTGGTTTCAAACATGGTGGCAGCTCCGCCGGTGCCGCGCGCCTCGAAATTGAGGACCACGCCCGGTTCGCCGTGCCAGCGATGCTCGCGCATGAAGAGCGCCGCGCCCAGCATGCCGTCCTCTTCGCCATCGGTGACGAGGAAGATACAATCGTTGCGCAGCGGGGCGGATTGTCGCAGGGCGCGCAGGGTTTCGAGCAACACGGCAACGGCGTGCGCGTCGTCGCCCGCGCCCGGACCGCGTTTGGTGGAATCGTAGTGCGCCGCCAGCATGAGGGGACGCGTGTTGGCCGTGCCGGGCAGACGCGCCAGGATGTTCTCAGCTTTCCCTGAGTAGCGGCCGAACGTTCCGATGCCGGCCTGCGTGGTTGGCGTCAGACCCAGCCTGGTGAACTCGCCGAGGACGTAGTCGCGGACGCGATCGTGATCGGCGCTGCCCACCGGGTGCGGGCGCTGCGCGATGGCGCGCACGGTGACCATGGCGCGCTCGGCGGAGAACTCACTGTCCGGCGCACTGGCCGGCAGCGGAAGCGGCCTCGACAGGGGAGTGAAACCGAGGGCGGTCCACACCGCCAATCCGCCGGCCAGCGCCCAGCGGACGGCGGGGGTGGCCGTGACGCTTACTTTTTCTTTTCGAGGTTCCATAGCTCGCGCGACAGGATTTTGCCGCAGAAGGGGCAGTAGTTCAGCCCCACGAACAGGTGCCGGTCGTCGCCGAACACGAAGAAATACTCGGTGTCGATCTCCGTGATGATGATGCCGTTATTGAGATGGTAAGGCTGCGCGTGGCGGGCCAGGCCGCGATCCAGCAGCTTGTCGAATTGCTCGCAACAGATCATAGGACTCCGGCTACTGAATGGTGCTGGCGCCTTCGACACCCTGGCCGTCCGCGAGGATGTTGCGGTTGATGTGGCGGTCGAGGTTGATCACGTAGGTTTCCGGGGAGTCGATCAGGACGGGCGAGTGGGTGGCGCAGACGATGCGGAACTTCTTCTGGTCGACGAGCTCCTGGAGCATTTTCAGAACGCGGCGCTGGTTGGAAACCGAGAGCGCCATCTCGGGTTCGTCGAGCAGCAGGGTAGTGCCCTCGGGCAGTTTCGGAAAGCTCTCGCGGAAGAGCGACAGCATGACCTGGCCGTGGCTGGCGGTGCGCAGGAATTCCACCATTTCCGGCTGCTCTTTGAAGAGTTCCAGTTGGGTGCGCGGATTGTGTTGTTCGGCGTCGAAGAGGTAGACCTTGCCGGGTTTGACGCCGCCGG
>JADGNS010000337.1 GCA_017883355.1 Candidatus Solibacter sp. | reverse complement strand
GTTCCGGGCACCGTCCAGGCGGCGGGATTGAAATAGCCGTCGACGCTGTGATTGCTCAACACCAGGGGCTGGCCCGCCACCGAATCGGGCACGTTGAAGGTATTGAAAATGGGAGGAATCACACCGGTCCGAATGTTCGTGGGAAAGCCGCCCCGCAGCGTCAGGATGCCGTTCAACTCCCAGCCGCCGATCAGTTTCCCGGCAAGACCATGGGAGAGCCATGTCCGCCCCGGTCCGAACGGCAAAGAGTAACCGCCGCTCACCGACAGGATCTGCGGTACGTCGATCGGCGCCACGCTTTTTTCCCGCGAGAGATTATAGGAGTCCATGGCGATGCTGGTCCCGTTCTGCGTGAAAGAATCCGGCCCCGACCCGCGGGCTTCAAGGTTTTTCTGAATCGTATAGTTCGCTAGCAGCGCCAGTCCCTTCGAAAAACGCTTCTGAACACGGGCATTGAACGCGTTGTAGTTGTTGGTGCCGTTCGAATAAACCGCCAATATCGTCCCGTTGATGTTCGGAAACGGCCGGTCCGCCTGGGTGTTTTTTCCCGAAAGCGCCGCCGCGAACGGAAGCTGATTCACGTTGACGAACATGCTCGACAGGTCGCGGCCGAGCAGTCCGCTGTAGGAGGTTTCCACCACCACCGACTCGGTGAGCTGATACTGGATATTGAAGCTATACTGGTGCGCCATGGGATCGGCGGCCTGGTCAAATACCTGCGTACGGAAGCTTCCGACAAAGGGTAAGCTGGGCGTGAACCCCGCCAGCGATGCACTGGCGGCCACAACCGGAATGGGAGTGTTGAGGGTATACGGCGGTTTCACGGTATTGGTCGCCGTGATGGTCGGCGACGCAATCGCCGGCACGTTGGGAAAGTTCCCGGAGAACTGCGTGACCTGCTGATTCTGGTCGCGCTCTCCGTAGAACAGTCCATATCCGCCGCGCAGCACCAGCTTCTTCGAAACCTGAAACGCAAAGCCGGCGCGCGGGCCAAGGTTATTGTGGTCGCCATTCACAATCGCGCGGCTGTTACCATCTTTGCCCGGCAGCACGAATTGCCCGTTCTTGATGTTGAACAGGCTGCCGAGGTCGCGGGCGTCGACACACTGGCTGAAGATCTCGTAGCGGAGGCCAAGATTCAAGGTGAGTCTGCTGTTGACCTTCCAGTCGTCCTGGACGAAGCCGCCGCCGTAAGTCGAGCGCTGGCGGCCCCAATTCAGCATTGAGGTCACGTTGGATGCCTCCGTAGTCGGGTATCCGTACAGAAAGTCGGCGTAGGGCAACCCCGACCCGGGCGCATTCGAGCTGGAAGTGAAAGTCGATGCGAAAACGAAACTGCCGGCGCCGCCTTTCAAAGTGTCGAAACGATCGCGGCGAACATCGGCGCCGGTCTTCACCGTGTGCCGGCCATGGGTCCAACTCAGATTATCGGCCCACTGAAACCGGTTTTCGACGTTCAGATTAGGATCACCGCCGCCCCATCCGCTGAATTCCGCTGAACCGGACACGGTTCCGGCATAAATGAAAGATATGCCCGGGAAGCCCGGCGCCGGCGATGGCAGAGATGCCAGATGTTGCGCCGTGGCGAAGGCGCGGCCCTCTCCGGTGTTTCCGATAGAACTGCCGTTGTGGCGGACGAAGCCGAACCGCGCCTCATTGACCAACCCCGGAGTAAAGATGTGGATGTAGGATAGGACCGCCTGTTGGCTGTTGTCGATGGAGTCTGAACCGCCTCCGATGAATCCCGGAAGGTTCCCCACTCCGGGCGTGGAAGTGTCGGAGATGGAGAACCGGGCGTACATATTGTCCTTGGCCGAGATGATCTGGTCTATGCGGACATCGCCCTGGTCGGTACTCGAGGACCGCGCCGGCTGGTAGAAGTAGTTCCGTGAGAGCGCGCCGGACGCACCAAAATTAGGCAGTGGAACCACCCCCTGGACGGCTACGGAACTGGGATTCATCTGGCTCTGCGGAATGATGTTGCCCGCTAGTGGGTCTGCGATTACCAACCCGGTGGGACCGATCCGGCGCGAGCCGGGATCGTAAATGACCACGCCCGCCTTGGAAAAATCGCCCGCGCGCAAAGCGGCCGGCGGTAAGTCGCTGATGGAACTACCGCCCGCGCTGGCCTGCCGGGTACCCTGGTAGTCCCCGAAGAAGAAAGTCCGGTTGTGAATGATCGGTCCGCCCAGGGCGGCGCCAAACTGGTTCTGATGAAAAGGAGGCCTCGGCTGCCCCGCCAGATTGGTGAAGAAATTGTTGGCATCCAGTTTGTCGTTGCGAAGGAACTCGAATACCACGCCGTGCAGTTGGTTCGTCCCGCTCTTGATCGTGGCATTGACCACCGCGCCTGCTGCGTGACCGAATTCCGCCGAGAAGGTGCTGGTCTTGACTTTGAACTCCTGCACCGCGTCCACCGAGGGCTTAACCGCGATGCCGTTGCGTCCGATCGAGCCTGCGTTGGACACGGTATTGTTGTCGACTCCGTCCAGCGTGACCTCGTTGGCGGAGAAACGGCCGCCACCCGCGACGAAGGGGAGATTCGATCCCATTCCGAACATGGCTGTCGTGTTGCCGGAGAGGAGACCCAGGGCGAAGGGATCCCGGCCATTGAGAGGCAGTTCCAGGATCTTCTTGTTTTCAATCACCTGGCCCAGCGACGACGTTTCCGCCTCCAGCGACGCAGCCACCTCTTTGACTTCGATCGTTTCACGGACCTCGCCGACCTGCAAGGTGACATGGATTCCCGCCGTCTGGTCAACCTGAAGAACTACCTGGTCGATGGTGGTCCTCTTGAAACCGGTGGCTTGAACGCTAATGGAGTACTGGCCGACGGGGAGATAGGGAATGCCCAATTCGCCGCGCTCGTTGGCGGTCCCCGTCCGTACCAGGCCGGTGCCGTTATTGGTCACCGTGACGGAAGCGCCCGATACCATGGCCCCGGTGTTGTCATCCACCGTGACGTTGATCGTGCCGGTGGACACTTGTGCCTTCACTGGCAGCGAGGTGAAGACGGAAAGTGAGAATAGTAACGCGCAAACGCTGGAAAGCCTCATTTGTAAACCCCTGATCAAAAGTTTGGGGCGGGAAACTCCATTTCTGCCCCCGATCGAGAGTATAAACCCATCGCAGTGAGCGCGGGGCGTTCGAGGGGGTCTGCAATCGCATGACCGGCTTCCAAAGAGGCAGGGAACCGTATAAGCTCTAATAAGCTCTTGAAAGGTCTTATGCGCAAACTTCTGTTACTTCTTCTGTTAGCCGCGCCGCTTTTGGCGGCTGAGGACCCTGCCTTCTGGTACGGGGCCGTCTACTTCCGCAAGACCAATCCTCCGGAAAAGGATTGGCCCCGCGACCACAAAACCGCCGCCGACGCCGGCATGAATATCATGCGCCATTGGTTCATATGGTCCGCCATCGAGGTCGCCCCTGGGAAGTACGACTGGCGGGACTACGACCGCATGCTCGACCTGGAGGCCCAAAACGGCATTCGCACCGTCATCGCCGAAATGATTTCCTCCGCTCCCGAGTGGGCTTATAACGCCTATCCCAAAGCGCGCATCGAGACGCAGGACGGCCGGCTTGCCACCGGCGCCATCTCCGGCAGCTCCGCCACCGGCGGACAGCGAATGTGCCTGGACAACGACGAATTCCGCGCCAAGGCCGGCGAGTTCCTCAAGGTCCTCGCCGCGCGTTACAAGGACCATCCGGCCGCCTACGGTTACGATGTCTGGAACGAATGCAACATGGAGGCCTGCTACTGTCCTTCCACGGCCCAAAAATTCCGGGCGTGGCTCAAAAAGAAATACGGAACGCTTGAAGCGCTGGGCAAGGTGTGGCACCGGTACAGTTTCGCCGAGTGGGAGAATATCAGCCCGCCACGCAACGCCGGTCCCTACCCGGAGTGGATCGACTGGGCCGAGTTCCGCGAGGACAACGCCTTCGAACAGCTCCGCTGGCGCCGCGAGATCATCCGCTCGGTGGATACCAGGAACCACATCACCGCGCACGGCATCGCTGCCTCCCTGCATTCGCTGCCGGGCGTCTCCGCCAACGATTGGCGCGCGGCAGCGGAAGTGGAAAGCTATGGCTTCACCTGGGTGGTGGCCCGCCACGGCAACAGCCCCTGGCAGCAGTTCCAGGCCGTGGACCTGGTCCGCTCCGCTTCCCGCGGCAAACCGTTCTGGCACGCCGAGCACCAGGGCGGCCCGCTGTGGATGCAACCGCAGGTGATCGGTCACCCCATCGAAGGCGGGCGCAAGCCTGACGCCAAAGACATCCGCGTGTGGAACATGACTTCGTTTGCTACCGGCGTCTCTGGCCTGCTCTACCTGCGCTGGCGCCCCCTGCTCGATGGCCCGTTGTTCGGTGCGTTCGGCCTCTGGGATCTCGACGGCGGACCCACACCGCGCTCGGAAATGGCGGCGCGTATCGCCAAATGGACCAACGCCAACCCGGACGTTTGGAGGTCCAAGCCCGTGCGCGGCGACATCGCGATCGTGTTCGCGCCCGAATCCGAGCGCTTCAACTACGCCCAACAGGGGAATACGAATTTCTATAACCAGTCGGCCAGCGGCGCCTACATGGCTTTCTTCGACTCGAATATCCAGGCCGATTACGTCCATATCGACAACATTTCCGAATACCCGGTGGTTTACCTGCCGTATCCTGTCTCGCTTTCCGAAGCTACCGTCGGCAAGTTGCGCCGGTACGTGGAGCAGGGCGGCTACCTCATCAGCGAAGGCACGCCGGGCTATTTCGACGAGATCGGCCACGCCGCCGAAAAGCAGCCCGGTGCGGGATTGGATGTCGTATTTGGCGCCCGCGAGTCCGACGTGGAGTTCACTCCGGATCTGCTCGAAGAGCTGAAGTTCCACGCCGGCGATCGGCAGGTACGCGGGAGCATTTTTCGCCAAATGTACCAGCCCACCGATGGTAAAGCCGTGGCCACCTACGATAATGGCGCGGTAGCCGCCGTGGAGCACGCGTTCGGCAAGGGACGCACCTACCTGGTCGGCACCTTTCCGGGCGCGGCCTATTTCCGCCAAAGCGACGAGGGAACACGGGAGTTCTTCCGCGCTTTCCTGGATTGGGCCAAGCGCCCGCAGCAGGTTGTGATCAGCGATAACACGCTCAAGGCACGGCTGCACAAAGGGCCTGGCGGCACGTATCTATGGGTGGTGAATCCCCTCCGGGTGGAGAAATCCGTCACGGTGACGCTTTCCGAAGGGTCGTGGAAGACTGTCCGCCGCCTGTGGGGCGAGGGCGCCGCTACCGTCGCAAACGGTACCGTCAAGGTGCGGCTGGACGAGCGCGACGCAGCCTTGTTGCTGCTGCAGTGACCTGCAGTCTCGCGTAAAGATCGATCGCACGATCAATGGCGCCCCGGCCGCCGGGCCCGGGCGCCTGGACTTGGTCGCGCCTGCTATTGCAGCTGAATGACGGCGGCGTTCCGATCCTCGACGGTGGTGCTCAGCGTGTTGCCGCTGACTGTAGGTTTGCTCGATTCCTGCCAGAGTTCCGCGGAGTGTTGAAACGTGGAGGGCAGTGAGATTTTCACCGTCCGCGGTGTTCGCGTGGGATTCACGACCCAAATGTAAGTGCCGCCGGCCCCTTTATGAAGCCTGGCTTTCACTTCCGGGTCGCTCGACCGCACCTGCTGTTCGACTCCCGCCCAAGGCAGCAGGCCGGCGAAGAATTCGCGCGTTGCCGCCGAGTGATCGCGGTAATAGCTCCCACCCGGGAAGGTGCCGATCAACAGGGTCTTGCCGCTGCCGGAGGTGTGCTCGACGGCGGCGATGTGGCCGTTGGCATAATGGCCCGCCGCCTTGCCTCCCGCGAGTTTGTACTCCTGTAAGAAGTACCCGCCACCGATTTGTTTGTCCCTCACCGTGAGGGTCAGTTTGTCCAGCAGGTCGGGAGTGAACTGGACATAAGTCTCGCGGGCTCCGAACAACTGGTCCAGCCCCAGGTTTGGCTGCACCGTGCCCACTGTGCCACCGTCCCCGAAATATCCGGGACAGCCTTCGCTGATCAACTTG
>JADGNS010000336.1 GCA_017883355.1 Candidatus Solibacter sp. | reverse complement strand
ATGGTGTGCCCATCGCTTCCGGTTCGGTTCATCCAGCCTCATCCCGTTCAGACGGCGGCTGGCGTAAGCTTTGAAATCGCTCATGACTCGCTCCGGCGGGACATCTGCTTCCACCACCGTGTGCACGTGATTGCTTCGCACATGGGCCGCCAGCAGACTCCAGCCACGCTGCACGCACACCTCCTGTATCGCTTTCAGTACAGCATCCCGACGGATCTGGTCCAGGTGATAGGGAGCCTGATCCATCAGTTCCGCCTCGAACGCGGCGCGCGCGGAATCTACTTCCAGGATCGGGGTTCCAGGGGCATTGTGCCCGCGGTCGACGGAACCGGATTCGCCGCCGTGCAGGTGGCCTCCGTAGCCAGCAAAGGTGATCAGGTAAACCATGGACTATGACCCCAATTCTACCGCTCCCTTAAAAGGTGAGAAAGAATCGCAAGGACCGCCGCGCTTGACAGACGAAAGCGTCTGTCCCACGTTGGTGCGCCAGCGCTTGCGTCTTGGTGGGGCCGGCGGGGTACCCTCTGGGTCCGCCTGCCAACCGATTTTTTCTCAGCTTCTTACGGTCGCGGCTCTGCCTGAAGTACTTCTACGCTAGGATTCTGTCGATTGGCCGGCATTTCCGTAAATCTCTCACTTCCATGTCGCACACCCCCGCTGGGACGCAACCTTCGCAACGCGCGGATCTACAATGGATTGTGGCAGACCTCAATCGCAGACTGGGGTCGAATAGCCACCGCCGCGATGAAAGATCTACCTCTGTCGAAAGTCTACCAGTTGCTCGAGCCGGGCCCGGTAGTCCTGCTGACGACGGCTCAAAAGGGACACCTCAACGTCATGACGTTGTCCTGGCACATGATGGTCGAGTTTGAGCCGCCGTTGGTCGCCTGTGTCGTCAGCGGCGCCAGTCACAGCTTTGCCGCATTGCGTGCCACGAAAGAGTGCGTGATAGCCATTCCAGCGCTGGAACTGGCATCCAAAGTCGTGGAGGTCGGCAACTGCTCAGGCCGGGACGTGCGGAAGTTCGAGAAATTCGGTTTGACTCCGGCGCCAGCCGAGTGCGTGGCGCCGCCTCTGGTGGCAGAGTGCTTTGCCAATCTCGAATGCAAGGTGGCCGATACCAGTCTCGTCAGCAAGTACAATCTCTTCGTCCTGGAGGTGGTAAAGGCCTGGACCGATCCGGCGCAACGGAATCCAAAAACCATCCACCATCGCGGATGCGGCAGGTTCGCTGTGGATGGCGAGATCATCAAGCTGAAGTCGAAAATGCCGTAATCGGCGCACCTGACGTTCCCATGCATATGCCGAATCCGGAAGTTGTGCGATGCGATGCCGACTTGCGGGGAGTAATTCGGGCCAAGTACCACACAACGCCTGGCCAACGTCGCAATGGACGAGCGTCCCGGCGGAATCCACCAGGTTAGACGGCCTTGCCCTTGGCGGCTTGACCGCGCAGCAGAAACGTTTTCGGCAGGGCGCCGTTGCCGCAGATCTTGAACGAACCGAAGTCCCTGTACCAATCGCCTTCCGGCACTTCCGGATGCGAGTCAATCCAGAGGCGAAGGTGATTGAGGTCGGCGATGCTGATGGCCCGGTCGCGCATACGGTCTATCAAGTGCTGGCGAACGCCTGGCGGGAGATTGCCCCACGTATCGATCTTTGGCATCAGATGCCAAAGACCATTCGGCCCATCTGATCGCCCAGACGTTTGACTTCTTCCGGATCGGTAGCCCGCCGGAAGCGCTCGGCAAGGTCGAAAAACTCCAGCTGTTTGCGCTTCTCGGCCTCCATGCCGTTCTCGATGAGTTCCAGCAGCATCCGGTTGGCACTAAGCCTGCGCGCTTTGGCCAAGCTGCGAACCTGGGCAGCGACGTTCGCCGGCAAGCTAACGCTTTGTCGTACAGCCCTGTTTGCCATCCTCATTACACCATTATGCACCAAAGTGCTGCGATTCAGAGGCGCCAACGGCCAGGCCGTTTCAGGACTCCGGGCGACCGGCGCTTGCGAACTCGAAGCCGCCGGTCGTCGGCGTGCCCGGAACTTGGGAGACGCGATGCCGACTTGTCGTTCCCTATCCGGCCAAAACTTCCCCGAAGGGCGTTTGGGGAGAACCACGCGGCTCCATGGGCCGCCCGGGTTCCACCAAGGCCCATCTGAAAAGCTCCACGCTACCAACTCGCTATGCTAATGAAGAGTATTGTGGGCACGGCAGTCTGGGCAATCGTAATTCGACATAGTCGACTTCTCGGTTCTTCCATGATTTTTTATATGGCATCGAAAGAAATGGACCGAGATCGCCAGCGGGAGATTTTAACAATCCCGTCTGGTCCAAAGACGGGACGTACATTTACTTCGAATCCTTCACCGAAAAGGGAAGCCCGATTTTCCGTATGCAGGTCGGCGGCAACCACCTGGACAAAATAGCCGACTTTCAAGACCTGCAGCCGTGAGCCACCGTCACTCACTGGAGCATCGGATCCGAAGACCCCCCCATCGTATCGTTCCACTCGCTCACCGCGGACATTTATTCCGTGGATTGGATGGCACCGCTAGGCGCGTTAGGCCCGGCGGAGCACCGACCTGTGCTCAGGCCTTCGCGGGCGCGGGCACCCAATGGGCGAGTGCGGCGGCGAGTTTTTGCGCCCGGATGGGCTTGGAAATGTGATCGTCCATGCCGGCGCGGAGGCACGCTTCACGGTCTTCTGTCATGGCATTGGCGGTGAGCGCGATCACAGGCGTATGCCGGCCCGGTTCGTCGCGGCGCATGGCGCGTGTCGCCTCGTAACCGTCCATTTCCGGCATCTGGCAGTCCATGAAGACGACATCGTAGGGGAGCGCCTGCCACATGGCCAACGCCTCCCGGCCGTTGGCCGCCACGTCCACGCGGCAGCCGAGTTTCTCGAGCAGTCTGGTAGCGACCTTCTGGTTCACGATGTTATCTTCCGCCAGCAGGACGCGCCACCTGGGAGCGGCGGGGGCATCCTGGGCAGCGTCGGCCGCGGCGGGCGATTCCCAATCGGCCGATTCATCGCCAGGCTCGCCACTGCCGGCTACGGCGAGCGCGGTCAACGTCTGGCGCAGTTGCGCCTGCTGCACGGGCTTGAGCAGACAGGCGGAAAAACCGCCCGCGCGCATGCGTTCGCCTTGGCCGTGCATGACGGTGGAAGTAAGCAGCACTAGTTTTGGGTTCCCCAGTGTGGCATCGGCCGCGATGGCATGCCCGAGGGCCGCGCCGTCCATTCCGGCCATCCGGTCGTCGGTCAACACGATATCGAAACGCGCGCCACGGGCGGCCGCTGCCGCCAGACAAGCGAGCGCCTCACTGCCGGAAGAGACACAAGTTGTCCGCATCCTCCAGGCCGAAGTCAGATCTTCCAGGGCGCCCCTTGTGGCCTCGTGATCGTCTACTATCAGCACGCCGACAGCGGAGAGGTCCGGCCCCTCGAGTTTTGTCACCGCCAGCGGATCCTCCGGCAAGGGCAAGCGGAACCAGAAGGTGGAACCGAGGTTGGCTTGGCTGATCACGCCGATCTCACCGCCCATCCGGTTCACCAGACGCTTGGAGATGGCCAAGCCCAGTCCCGTACCGCCGAACCGGCGGGTGGTAGAACTGTCGGCTTGCGAGAACTCCCGAAACAGCAAGTGCTGCTTGCTCGGAGGTATGCCAATACCGGTATCGTGCACCGCAAAGTGGATCCCGTTCTGCCGGGGGCCGATAGCCGTGCTGTTCGCTGTGCAGATATCCACGCCGACGTCCACGATGACGTGGCCCCGTTCAGTGAACTTGATCGCGTTGCCAACCAGGTTGGCCAGAACCTGCCGGATCCGGCCGACGTCCCCCACAAAGTGGCGAGGTGGCCCCGGTGGGCAACGCAGCACCAGTTCCAGCCCCTTCTCGCGTGCCCGAGGGGCCAGCAAGCAGACCACATCCTCGGCGGCGGCGGAGACATCGAAGGGGATCGGCTCGATCGGCATGCCGCCCGCCTCGACCCTCGAAATGTCGAGGATATCGTTGAGAATCGCCAGCAACCCCTCGGCGGAACTACGCACTGTCTCGGCCATCTCATGCTGCTCGCGTCCCAGGTGGCTGCCCAGCAACAGGCCGGTCATGCCAATCACACCGTTCAGCGGGGTGCGGAGTTCGTGGCTCATGGTCGCCATGAAGCTGGTTTTTGCCAGGCTGGCGCACAGCGCCGCTTGCCGCAGTTGGCGCATTCTCCACGCTAGGGCCGCCGTCCCCAACAATAGGGCGAAAAGCACAACGCTGAATGCCGTCAGCAGACGCTGCCGTTGCTTCGACCGCAACAACTCGACCAGGCCGATTTCGTTCGGCGCGGCCTGATACCAGCCGGCATAAATCTCCGCCAGGCGCCCGCTTTCCGCCATGGCTCCAATCCGCTGGCGTAGACGATCGGCTACTTTTCTGGCCGCCATGGTGGACCCAATGCCGGCTTGGAGCAGGGCATGCGGCAGAGGCAGAACGCGTAGCGCCTGGTCCCCGCATGTGGAACGTTGCGCCAACAGGACGGAGGTGGCATCCCGTATCTCGGCGAATCCGGCCTCCACATTTCCCGCGCAGATGCTGGCCAGCATCTCACTCCAATTCTTCTTCGGCAGAATCAGGCTGGCGGGCAGCGATCGCACGGCAAATGCCCGGGCGAATGGCGCCGGGCCGGTGGCCACCCGTACCGGCGCCAGATTGACCGGGACCGCCGAACCCGGAGCGCCCAGTTCCACGAGCCCGTATGAGGATTCGAACCACGGATCGGTGATATAGGCTGCCCGGCCCAGCCCGATAACGCTCGACGATCGCGGAAAGAGGTCGATGATCTCCGTCCGGAAAGCGGACGTGGCGCCCTGCGGAACGTATACCCACTCCAGTTGGATTCCCGAACTCCAGGCGGCTTCCGCCAATACGTCCTTGGCGAACCCGGCCGGCTTCCCGTCCGTGCCGCGGAATACAAACGGCTCGGTGTCATGGAACCCGATGCGCCACTTTCGGCCTGACAATTCGGCCCAACTCCGCGCGGAGTGGCTGTACCACCAACCGCCGGCCGCAACCAGGATGGTAGTGAAAGCGACCACAGACCAGACAAGGCTGGCCCCTCGTGCTTGGACCACACGCCTCGCCAGCCACATACCGCGCCTCCTCACCTCGGTTTTGAGCAGCACACCAAAGTCTCATATCGGCTGAAACAGGCGGATTTACGAAAAGGCCGGCCCGGGTGTCCACACCAGTCTGCTTCTGTTCTCTGGTAGTTATAAACATACCTCATAAGAACCGTAGCCATAGGGCCTGTGGAAAGTGTGGAATATAGGCTTAATGGCAGAAAACGTTGCAGTTAATGTCTGCAAGCGGCTAGCGTATTATACGTCAACTTCCCCGCCCTCCAAATGACAGTCGCCACGCGGACTTGCCGCTACTAGTCCAAGCTCGCGGATCCACTTTGCCCGTTTCGTCCCAGGTGCTGGACCCTCGCGCCACGTCCACTTGGCCCTATCACGCCCAAACCTCTGATACGACTGCTGATTCGCGCTGTGCACGGATTAGGACCGGGAAACGCGCTTGTGACTGGGGATCCGCTTTCCACAGGAGAGTATCGTCATACCGGAGAAATGACCGGCGGGAATCCCTTCGGGAATCCCTTCAGCCTGATCTGTGCGATTGTTCCCGCGCACCCGGCCCAATGTCGTCAAAGCGTGTCAGGCCCTCTCCTGGAGCATGTCCACTCGGAGGCTGGTCGTTAGGGCAGGCGTGAATGAGTTCCCTTGACCCAATCGTCGCCGAAAGGGAAAGTTGGCAGCGGGGACGCTAAGGCTCGCGCCTCGCGAGACAGGCCAGCCAGTAAACGAATTCTTCCCAAGCAGTAGCCACCGTGAGGTTGGGGGGAATTGCGCGTGCCTGCTAAGATTAAGTGTGAGGTCGGACGATGATGGAAAATCCTGACATGCGAAATTCGCTGGCGGACAAGTACTCTCGCACCGGTCACCCGTCCATTCAGGAACTTGTCGCGGAACAGGGCACGAAGTTCCGTACCGACCCGGCCGAACTGTTGGGTGACTTCTGGC
>JADGNS010000335.1 GCA_017883355.1 Candidatus Solibacter sp. | reverse complement strand
CAGAGCCTTTTCCCACTGGTTGCGGTGGCTCTGATGCTGGCGGGGTGCTCGCGTGAGGCGGTGACTGCGGCCGCTTCGGTAGGGCCTGCTCCGACTGTGGAATCGGTGCCGGACCGCAACGTGATTACGGTCGCCAACCCGGAGCGCTTCGCCGTGGCACAGGCAGTGGCGCGGCACGAATCCGACCAGATTCTGGCCAACGGCACGGTGGCGGCCGATGTCAGCCGCTCCTATGCGGTGAACGCTCTCTCCTCGGGTCGTGTGGGGGACGTTAAAGCCCGTCTGGGTGACGATGTGCAAAAAGGGCAGATGCTGCTCACCATGACCAGCCCGGATATGTCGCAGGCTTTCTCCGACTTTCAAAAGTTCAAGGCCAGCGCGGCCCTGGCGAAGAGCCAACTGGAGCGCGCGCAGCTTCTCTATTCCCACGGAGCGACGCCTAAGAAAGACGTGGAGGTGGCCGAAGACACGCTCAACCGAGCGAACATCGATACGCAGACCGCCGAGGAGCGGATTCGCCTTCTGGGAGGAGACCCGCAGCATGCCTCGTCGCTGATTGAAATCCACGCGCCCGTATCGGGGACCATCATCGAGCAGAACGTTACCTCCGCGGCGGGTGTCAAATCGCTGGACAACTCGCCGAACCTGTTCACCATCGCGGATCTTTCGAATGTCTGGATTATTTGCGACGTATACGAGAACGACCTGGCGCGCGTTCATCTGGGCGACCGGGCCGAAATCGAACTGAATGCCTACCCCGACCGGCGGTTGGCGGGCCGTGTGGCCAATATCTCGAAGCTGCTCGACGCCAACACGCGCGCCGCGAAAGTGCGTATCGAGCTGTCCAACGAGAGTGGGATCTTGCGGCCGAACATGTTTGCCGCGATCCATTTCGTGTCGCAGGGGACGGCAACGCGCACGGTAATTCCATCGAGCGCGGTGCTGCGCCTGCAGGATCGCGACTGGGTTTTCGTCAGGCTGAACGACCGGCGGTTCCGAAGGACCGAAGTGGAAGCCGGTCCGGTCAACGCCGATAAGACGCAACAGATTCTGAGCGGCCTGCGCCCGGGAGACCAGGTGGTGACCACCGCGTTGCTGTTCGACCGTGAAACGCAGAAGAGTACCGAACAGTGATCCAAAAGTCCGTCGCTTTCGCATTGCAAAATCGCTTCCTGGTGCTGTGCGCCGGAATTCTGGCGCTCATCTGGGGAGCGATTTCCTTTAAGCAACTGCCGGTGGAAGCCTATCCCGACGTGGCCAACAACTACGTGCAGGTGATCACGCAATGGCCCGGGCGGGCGGCCGAAGAGGTGGAACAGCAGGTCACCATTCCCATCGAAGTGCAGATGAACGGACTGCCGCAACTGGTGTCGCTGCGCTCCTGGTCGCTGGCAGGCCTTTCCAGCATCAACCTGACCTTCGACGATGGATCGAACAACGATCTCAACCGGCAGAAGGTGCTCGAGAAGCTCTCGCAAGTCAATCTTCCGAATGGACTGCAACCCTCGTTGGGCGCCGACTACAGTCCGGTGGGGCAGATTTATTTTTTCACGCTGAAGAGCACGAACCCCAACTACGATGTGATGGAGCTGAAGGCACTGCAGGACTGGGTGATCGTCAAGCAGTTGAAGTCGGTGCCGGACGTGGTGGACGTTTCCATCTTCGGCGGCGCTACCCGCGAGTACCAGGTGCGGGTGGACCCAAACAAGCTGATCTCCTACGGGCTGAGCATCGGGCAGGTGGAGACCGCGCTGACCAATAACAACGTCAACGCGGGCGGAAGCTTCATCGAGCGCGGAGAACAGGCCATCAACGTCAGAGCGGTGGGACTGGTCCAATCGACGGACGACATCGCGGCCATCGTGTTGAAGACGCAGAACGGGATTCCGGTACGCGTGCGCGATATCGGCGCGGTCCGCCAGGGACCCAAGATCCGGCTGGGCCAACTCGGCAAAGCAGACCACTCGGACCCCGCCAAGGTGGTGGACGATCCGGATGTAGTCTCGGGTGTGGTGCTGCTGCGGAAAGGCGCGGACGGGGACAACGTGCTGGCCGCGCTGCACGAGAAAGTCGATTTCCTCAACAATCATTTTCTGCCGCCGGGAGTGAAGATTGTTCCCCACCTGGATCGCAGCGACCTGGTGCATCTGACCACGCATACCGTGCTTCACAACCTGACCGAGGGAATCATTCTGGTTTCGGTGATACTCTTTATCTTCCTCGGCAACCTGCGCGGCGCGCTGATTGTTACGCTCACGATTCCGTTCTCGCTCCTGTTCGCTTCTCTCTGCCTGGATCTGCGGCATATTCCCGCCAACCTGCTTTCGCTGGGCGCGCTGGATTTCGGAATGATCGTGGAGGGCGCGATCGTGATGGTGGAGAACATCGTTCGCCTGCTCTCGCATCCTGGGGCCGATCCGAACGAGACCGTGTCTCAGAAGATCAAGCGGGCCGCGCACGAAGTGCAGCGGCCGGTGTTCTACTCGATCACGATCATCATCACCGCCTACGTGCCCATCTTTACGCTGCAGCGGGTGGAAGGCCGCTTGTTCCGGCCCATGGCCTGGACGGTTGCCTTCGCCCTGGCGGGGGCGCTATTGTTCTCGATGTTTCTGGTTCCCGTGCTGGCCAGCATCGTGTTTCCGAGAGGCACGAAGGAATGGCGCAACCCGCTGATGCTGTTCCTCACGCGGATTTACGGCAAGGCGCTGGGCGCGGCAATCCGGTTTCGCTGGGTTACCGCAAGCGTAGCGGTGCTGACTCTGGCCGGTGCGATTCTGCTGGCTCGAACCATTGGGTCTGAATTTCTGCCACACCTGGACGAAGGCGCCATCTGGGCGCGCGGAACGCTGGCGACGAGTACGGGTCCGACCGAGGGCACGAGCATCATGAATCAGGCGCGGGTTATGTTCGCAAAATTCCCCGAGGTGACGAAAGTGGTGAGCCAGGTGGGGCGACCGGACGATGGCACGGACTACACGGGGTTCTTCAACACCGAGTACTTTATCGACCTGCGGCCGAAGGAGCAATGGCGGCCCATGTTCCACCAGGATAAGGAGCGGTTGATCGCGGCTCTGGGAGATGAGGCGGATAAGATCCCGGGAGTTGTCTGGAATTTTTCGCAGCCCATCGCCGACAACATGGAGGAGGCGGTGAGTGGCGTCAAGGGCGAATTGGCGGTGAAGATCTATGGGGACGACCTGAAGCTGCTCGAAGACAAGGCCGATGAAATCATGGGTGTCATGGGGAAGATTCGCGGTGTGGACGATATCGGAATTTTCAGAGTCATCGGCCAGCCGAATCTGAACCTGACGGTGAATCGCGACAAGGCCGCCCGGTTCGGCATCAACGTGAGCGATGTGCAGGACGCGATCGAAACCGCCACCGGCGGCAAGGCGGTGTCTTCGGTGCTGAAAGGCGAGGAGCGTTATGACCTGGTAGTGCGGTATCAACCCCAATACCGCACTACCATCGAGCAGATCGAGAATATCCGGCTGCTGGCTGCTTCCGGCGAGCGTGTGTCGCTGGGGCAACTCTGCGACGTGGCCATACGGGATGGCGCTTCGGAGATCTACCGCGAGGGAAACCAGCGCTACGTGGCGATCAAGTACGGCGTTCGCGGGCGCGACCTGGGCAGCACGGTGGAGGAAGCGATCGGTTCGGTTACGAAACTGGTAAAGCTGCCGCCGGGCTATCGACTGGAGTGGGCGGGCGAATACGAATCGCAGAAGCGCTCCCAGAAACGGCTGGCGCTGGTCATTCCGCTCACCCTAATGGTGATCTTCCTGATCTTGTACAACATGTTCTCGTCTCTCAAATGGGCGAGCCTCATCCTGATTACGGTGGCCATGGCGCCGATTGGCGGGATTCTGGCGCTCTACCTGACCAAGACCAATTTCAGCGTGTCCTCCGGCGTTGGATTCCTCGCGCTGTTTGGCGTCTCGGTGCAGACAGGCGTGATCATGCTGGAGTACATCAATCAGTTGCGCGCGCGCGGGCTTTCGGTGCTGGATGCGGTCCACGAGGGGGCGGTTTTGCGCTTTCGCCCGATCCTGATGACGATGCTGGTGGCATCGCTCGGGCTGGTGCCGGCGGCGACGTCTCACGGCATCGGCTCGGATTCGCAACGCCCGTTTGCGATTGTGATTGTGGGCGGTCTGATGGCGGTCCTGGTGATGAGTATTTTTCTTCTGCCCGCGCTGTATGTCTGGTTCGCGCGCCCCCATGATGTATTCCCGGAGCCGGACGCGCATTAGGCTAGAGTAGAGTTCAGGATCATGTTCCAACTTCGGCGAATCCTTTTCCCGGTCGATTTTTCCGTTCGCTGCCGCGGCGCCGCCGCTTACGTGCAGGCACTCGCCGGCCGTTTCGAGGCGGAGTTGATCCTGTTGCACGTGGTGGAGGCCACCTACAACAGCACGCTGGAAGATCTGCACGGCGTCCGGATGGAGAAGTTCGAAAGCTTCTTCGACAAGAGCTTCAAGCATCTTCGTGTAAGGAAGGTGGTGGAGCATGGCGAGGCGGCGCAAAAGATTGTCGAATGCGCCTCGGTCAATCATGCGGATCTCATCATGATCCCGACGCAGGGCATGGGAATTTACCGGCGGCTGATTTTAGGGTCGACCAGCGCCAAGGTTCTCCACGATGCGGATTGCCCGGTGTGGACGGGGGTCCATCTGGAGAATGCGCCTCCCCTGGAATCGGTAGCGTGCCAGCGGATTCTGTGCGCCGTGGATCTGAAGTCGTCCAGTTCCCGCGTGCTCGATTGGGCGTGTCACCTGGCGGAGGAATATCAGGCCGAACTGACTCTGGTCCACGTCACGGCGGGCGGCGAGGCGCAGCAGGCGCGCGGCAAGGCGCGCAGTGCGCTCGAAAAGTTGCAGGAGGTGGCGGGTTGTCGCGCCGGCCTCCGCGTGGAGGCGGGAGACGCTTCGAAAGTGGTCGCCCATCTGGCCGGGGAACTGAAGGCGGATCTGCTGGTGATCGGGAGGAAGTCGGAGGCCGGTGTGCTGGGACGCCTGGACATGACCGCCTATTCCATCATCCGGCAATCTCCGTGCCCGGTGGTGAGTGTTTGAGCGGGCTGGGTTAGTGCACTACGAACTACGGTTCGTGCACCCGCCTGAAACAAAGATAAGATAGGGAGGAATGGCGGTTGACGAGAAACTCCTGCGGGAGATTGTCCGGCGCGTCCTGACCGTTACCCGGCCGGAGAAGATCATACTTTTCGGATCCGCTGCCACGGGCCAGATGACGAAGGACAGCGATATCGACCACGCAGCCAGGAAGTGACGTCCGCGGGGCGCTATTGCGAACCAGATTACGACGGGACTACACTTACCAGTAGGAGTATTACCGTGCAGATCACCACCAAAGGGCAGGTCACCATCCCGCAGGAGATTCGGAACCGGCTGGGCCTTCTGCCGCATACGAAAGTCGAGTTCGAGATGGCCGGGGATCACGCGCTCATTCGGAAGGCACGGCGCCAGCCCGGGGAAAGCGTTCGAGGACGCCTGGCCCTGGAGGCCCTCCGCGGCACGGCGGCCACCCGCATGAGCACGGACGAGATCCTGGCCCTGACACGGGGCGAAACACGCGCTACCACGCGACGTAAGTGACACTGGCTATCCCCAATTTGCAGGCCCGTCTGCACGCTTGCCGTGGCGTGCTGGTGGACAGCAACGTCTTGCTGGACATCGCCACGAACGATCCCCTCTGGGGGGATTGGTCCGCGCACGCACTTGCCGAAGCCGCTGAGCACGCAGCCCTCATCATCAATCCCATCATTTACGCTGAGGTGTCGATCGGCTACACCACAATCGAAGCGCTGGACGCGGTTCTTCCCGCAACTTTGTATCGGCGGGAACCACTTCCCTGGGAAGCCGGTTTCCTGGCAGGAAAGAGCTTCCTGCGATACCGAAGGCGCGGGGGATCGCGGACCTCGCCTCTGCCGGATTTCTACATCGGCGCGCATGCCGCCATCGGACGGTTGGCGCTGCTCACGCGCGATACGGCCGGCTATCGCAGCTATTTTCCAACCGTCGAGATCCTCGCTCCGGCGGGGCGCCGGATGTG
>JADGNS010000334.1 GCA_017883355.1 Candidatus Solibacter sp. | reverse complement strand
ACGAAGAGGTCGTCATCGGCGGGCGAGGCCATCCACTGTTCCGGGTCGCGCTTGCCGATGCTGGTGTAGAAGAGGCGCGGCCTGCCATCGGGTCCTGTCATGGCGCCGCCGGAGAAGACGTGCTCCTCGCCCTTTTCCAGCGAGGGCCCCAGCGCGATCGGCAGGTGTTCCCAGTTGACCAGGTCGCGGCTCCGCGCGTGGCCCCAGTGCATGTGGCCCCAGGTGGCGCCGTAGGGATTGAGCTGGTAGAAGAGGTGGTGCCAGCCCTTGTAGAAGATGGTGCCGTTGGGATCGTTATTCCAGTTGGCCGGCGGGTGGAAATGGTACACCGGCCGGTTGGGGTCTTTCTCGGCGAGAGGAATGGCCGCCGTGACCGAGTCCATCGCCTTCTTCACTTCCGTGGCGGCGGTTTGCGCCTGACCCCACGGCAGCGGTGCAAAAATTGCAGCCGCCAGCAAATCTCTGCGTCTCATACCTCGCTGCCCCCTTGCATGCGCCTGCCGGATTCGCAATAATACGGCTCAGATCCACATAGCTTAGTATGTTTCCTCGCCGACTGGAGATCTGCCGTGCGAAATTCCCTGGTTGCCGCCTTGGTTGCGTGTGCTGATCGACCGCTGAAATCGGAGGCCCGCCGCTTTCTGACGGGACTCTCCGCCGACGAACTTCAATTCATCGCTGAGTTTCTGGGTTCCTGTGTTTTGGAATCGCAGGTGCGTCACGCGCGCAATCGGGCGGAGCTCGCCGAACGGATCGCGCGTTTTCATCAGGAGCGGGCGGACTGCGCCCGGATGCGCTCCCCAGACCAGGAACTCAAGATGATTCTGCTGCTCGAATACCTGTGCCGTTCGGGTGTTCCGGGACTTTCCATGCCGGCGCGCGCCGGCGGTTCCAGCGTCAATTGAGCCCGGGTGCCCTTGCGGCCGGCCTACTGAACGATGCCGCCCTCGGCATGGGCTTCCAGCTTAATCTCCCCAAAGGCGGTTTCGTACTGGGTCACGTTTTGTTGCAGGATGTTGAGCAGGGCCTTGGCCTGCTGCGGACTCAGGTAGACGCCCTGGAAATTGTGGATCGCCACGTTGTCCGCGGCTGTCTGGTTGACCCGGCCGAACATGAGAAAGAAATCCCATAGATTCACCCGGATCTGAACGCTATTGGCATAGTTCTCCCGGTACTCGGCGGTGTTGATCAATTGAATCTTGGGCGGGGGCTGCTGCGTCATACTCTCCAGCGTATCACTCGTCCCCGTCGGCGGATGGTTGAGTACGATTTAGAAATCTTTACGAAGTTTTTGACAACTACTGGCCCTTCACATGCGTCCGATGAGATGAGGAGGAGAGCAAAGATGAAGTCCTTACTGCAAAATCACACCCAGGGATTAGCCCATTGTCCGATGTGTACCCACACCGTACCTGCGGATCTCGATCTCAAGGGGAAACATGCCCGTGTTGCCGCCGGCCAGAAGTGCCCTCGCTGCGGGTCTTCCCTGGAAGTCGCGGTGGTAATCCACATTCCAGAAGCGGCATAGTACGCGCGCAACCAAGGTTAGGTTGTCCCCCGAGGCGCTTTCTGTCATAGTGAGAGTTGTATTGGGGCCCGATGAAACGTAAGATCCAAGCCAAACCCGAGCCGGTAGTGCCAGCCGATCTGCTGGAACAGGCGAAGAAGTCCGTCTCGCCTGACCGCCTCAAGAAGGTGGAGAAGTGCTCGGTGTGCGGCGCGGAGACAACCGTCCTGGCGGCTGGAGAGCCGCTGTGCTGGGTCTGCCGCAGGCTGAAGATCAGCGCCTGGCGCGAGATCGAACAGCAAATGCCCATGCAGGAATAGGGCCTACGAGTTCGCCTCAATCGACTGCGCCACGTCTTCCCACTCCATCATGAGAGCTTCCAGGTCCGCGCGCCGGGCCTCCAGCAGTTCATGGACTCGCTTGGTTTCCTCCACATTGACAAAGTTGCCCAACGCGGCTTCGTAATCGGCAATTTCGACTTCCAGGCGAGTGACCTCGTCTTCAATGGCGTGGCCGCGCTCCTTCATCTGGCGGAGCTTGATGGGGTTGAGGCGCGTGGCCGTGGTCTTGGCGGGATCAGCCTGCGCCGGTGTATCGGCCGGGGCTGGAGCCGGAGTCGGCGCCGCCGGGGAATCTCCGGAGGAAACTGCGATCGATCCGCCACCCTGCTTGCGCCACAGGTAGTCCTCGTAGTTGCCGGGGTAAACGTGGACCCTGCCGTCCTCCACTTCCACCACGCGGGTGGCCAGTTTGTCGATGAAGTAGCGGTCGTGTGAAACGAACACTACGGTGCCGTTATACTCCTGTAAAGCGGTCAGCAGGACATCCTTGGCGCGCATGTCCAGGTGGTTGGTGGGTTCGTCGAGCAGCATGAAGTTCGACGGCACCATCAACATGCGAGCCAGCGCATAGCGGTTGCGCTCACCGCCGGAAAGCACCCCGATCGGTTTATAGACATCGTCCTCGGAGAACAGAAAACAGCCCAGGATGCTGCGCAGTTCGGTGTTGGTGGCGCGCGGAGCCACGGTGGCCAGATCGTCGACGATGCGCGCGTTCTGGTCGAGTTCCTTGTATTGGTCCTGCGCGAAATAGTCGGGCTGGGCGTTGTGGCCGAGGATATACTCTCCCGAAGTCACCGGCTCGGCGCCGGCCAGGATCTTGATCATGGTGGATTTGCCCGCGCCGTTGATGCCCACCAGGGATACCCGGTCGCCGCGCTCGATGATCAGGTCGGCATCGGAAAACACCACGTGATCGCCGTAGGCTTTGGAGACCTTCTTGAACTCCGCCACGATGCGCCCGCTCGGTTTGGGCTGGGGGAAGCTGAAATGGATGGTCTTCTCTTCGGGCGGAATTTCGATCCGTTCGATCTTCTCCAGCTCCTTAATGCGGCTCTGCACCTGTTTGGCCTTGGTGGCCTGGGCGCGGAAGCGGTTGATGAAGGCTTCCAGTTGCTGCACGCGGTCCTGCTGGTTCGCGTGGGCCGCGTTGAGTTGCGCGCGCCGCTCATCCTTCAGCACCTCGTAGCGCGAATAACCGCCGGTGTAGAAGTGCAGGTTCTTGTTCCACAGTTCGACGATTTTGCGCACCGTGACGTCGAGGAAGTACCGGTCGTGCGAAACCAGCACGTAGGCGTAGGGGTAGGCGGCGAGATACTCTTCCAGCCAGTTGCGCGCTTCCAGGTCGAGGTGGTTGGTGGGCTCGTCCAAGAGCAGCAGATTTGGCCTTTCCAGCAGCAGCTTGGCCAGCGCGATGCGCATCTGCCAGCCGCCGGAGAACTCTTCGGTCCGGCGCTTCCAATCGCGCTGCGAGAAGCCGAGGCCGCTCAGTACCGCGCCCACCTGAGATTCGATGGTGTATCCGTCGCGCGCGCGAAACTCGCCTTCCGCCTGGTGAAAGCGATCGGCGACCTGGCCGTATTCCATGCTGGAGGGGTCGAGTTCGGCCATGCGGTGAGCCAGATCCTCCTGCTCCTGTTCCAGTTCGCGGAGGTGGGCGAAGACGGTCATGCACTCGGCGAACACGCTTCGTCCGGAAAGCGAGAGCCCTTCCTGGGGCAGGTAGCCGAGCGTCACGCCCTTCTGCGTGGTCATCACGCCGGAATCGAGTCCCTCGATGCCGGCCAGCACTTTCAAGAGCGACGACTTGCCGGTGCCATTGGCGCCCACGATGCCGGCGCGCTCGTTGGGCGTCACCAGCCAGTCGGTGTGGTCAAAAAGGATTCTGGGGCCGTAACGCTTTCCAGCCCCTGTGAGTTGGATCATCGGTTAACAGTTATTGTAGCGAGCGGGCTCCGGATCGCGGGCCCGACATTCCGCGTCCGGAGCCGAAGACAGGGAGAAGGAAGTGCTTCTGAGTGCCTGTCACCATATGGGACGCGCGCGGGATCGATCCGGTTATAGCCAGTATTGCCACTGGCCGGTAATCACCACGTAGGCGGAGAGCACGGCATTGGTGACCGCGTGGGCGAGGATGCAATCGGCCAGGTTGCGGGTGCGGACCATCCACCAGTTGTAAACGATTCCGGCGGCCAGGCCGACTTCCCAATACGGACCGTGTTCGGAGGCAAACAGCAGGGCCACGATCCAAAAAGCGGAGGGCACATACGTTCCGAGCGGGACTTTGAGGAAGTTATTGTTAATCAGCCAGCGCATCATCCAGCCGCGCCAGAAGAGCTCCTCCACAATCGGAATCATGGCGGCGGAGGACACCGAGCGCAGCAGCATGAAACCGATGTTGGCCTTCAAATGAGGAGGCAGGGAACTGGCGGCGGAACCGGTGAAGGCGTTCTCAAACAGCCAGTGATGCCGGTATCCGAACAGCACGTCCGGCGCCACCCATATGACGAAGACCGCCACGCCGATAGCGACACTGGCCAACGGGGCACTGGGACGGAACGAGAGGTAGGGCCAGGAGACGGCGCCGATCAGCGCGCTCACGATGAGCAAGCGCACCGGGTACAACCACTGCGGCGGCAGCGGGATCAGGCGCTCCACTGCCATTATGGCGACGAAAGCCAGGAACGGGGCAGTGTACGCGGCGGTGGCGCGCCGGCTGGAATCGATGGGTGGCGGCATGTACAGCGGCTGACTTGCTATGGTAACCCACAACCCGCCCGGGTTTGGAAGTAGAATACGAACTAAATGACCTTAGGGAGAGCGATCGCTACCATGGCGCTGATGAGCCTGCCGGCGGCAGCGCAGGTTCCGACGGTGTGGGCGATTGGCGATTCCACGGCCAGCAACGTCAACCACCGCGGCTGGGCCGATCCGTTCGGCGACTATTTCGACCAGGCCAAGGCGCACACCGTCAACCGGGCGCGCGCCGGGCGCAGCAGCCGCACCTTCGTCACGGAGGGTCTGTGGGAGAAGGTGCGCGCGGAACTGAAGCCCGGCGACACGGTGCTGATCCAGTTCGGGCACAACGATGGCAGCGCGCCGGACAAGGACCGCGCGCGCGGCTCCCTGCCAGGGTTGGGCGAGGAGTCCCAGGAATTCACGCTCCCCAACGGCACCCAGGAGACGGTCTACACCTTCGGGCACTATATGCGCCGGATGATCGCCGAAGTGAAGGCGGCGGGGGCGCTCCCCGTGGTGCTTTCGCTGACGGTCCGCAACATCTGGATGGATGGCAAAGTGGAGCGCGCCAACGGCCAGTTTTCCAGGTGGTCGGCGGAGATTGCCAAAGCGGCGGGAGTGCCCTTCCTCGACGTGACCAACGCCATCGCGGACCAGTACGAAAAGCTGGGCGAGGCCAGGGTGAAGGCGTGGTTTCCCGAGGACCACACGCACACCAGTCCGGAAGGCGCGGACTTCACCGCGTCCCTGGTGGTGGCGTGTCTGAAGGGCATCAACAGCCCCCTTGCGGCATTCCTGTCGGCGAAGGGACTGGCGGTCGAAAGGTACCCGCTGGCGCTGGTGACGGCGGGCCTGCGCCTCCCCGAACCGCGAGATCCGAATCTGCCGACCCTGTTTCTGATCGGCGATTCAACGGTGCGCAACGGGCGCGGCGACGGGTCCAACGGCCAGTGGGGCTGGGGAGAGCCGCTGGTGGATCACTTCGACACCGGCAAGGTGAACGTGGTGAATCGCGCGGTGGGCGGCTTGAGCAGCCGCACCTACCTGACCATGGGGCACTGGGACAAGGTGCTCGCCATGCTGAAAGCGGGCGACGTGGTGTTGATGCAGTTCGGACATAACGACAGCGGTCCCCTGGACGACGCCGCGCGCGCCCGCGGCACCATCAACGGTACCGGCGAGGAGACGCAGGAGATCGACAATCCGATTACGAAAGCCCACGAAGTGGTGCACACCTACGGCTGGTATCTGCGGAAGTTCATCGCGGATGCGAACGCCAAGGGCGCGACGCCGATCGTCTGTACGCTGGTGCCGCGCAAAATCTGGAAGGACGGCAAGATTGTGCGGGCGAGCGACAGCTACGGCAAATGGGCTGCCGAGGTCGCGGCGCAGGAGAAGGTCGGGCTGGTGGATTTGAACGAGCTCATCGCGCGCAAGTACGATGCCCTCGGGGCGGAGAAGGTGGAACCGCTCTTCGGCGACGAGCACACCCACACCTCCCGCGCCGGCGCCGAG
>JADGNS010000333.1 GCA_017883355.1 Candidatus Solibacter sp. | reverse complement strand
TCGGTGCCGGTCAGCAGGACCTGGACCGGGTTCCGGGTATGACGGACCCACCAGTTGGGGGGCTCCACTTTCGTCACCGCCGGCGCGGCAAGACAAGCCACGGCGGCGGCCGCTTCCAGCAACCAGAGACGTAAGATCATATGCGAGCCAGTTTCTCAGAATTGGAAGCGCGCCGTCGAGGTATATGGATACAAGGCTGCACAGTGGCAGGCCGGCCTCAGGTCTTTTCGTGCTTCATGACGGCGACGTAGCCCAGATTGCGGTAGAGCTGGTTGGAATCGAGGCCGAAGCCCACTACGAAGCGGTCGGGGATTTCGAAGCAGCGAAAGTCCACCGGGACCTGCACGATGCGGCGCGAGTTGCGGTCCAGGAAGGTGCAGACCGAAAGCGAATTCGGCGTCCGGCCGGCGAGAGTTTGCAGCAGGTAGCGCAGGGTGAAGCCGGTATCGACAATGTCCTCGACCAGTAGTACGTCCTCGCCCTCGATGCTCTCGTCGAGATCTTTGGCGATGCGCACCACGCCGGGGGAGCCGCTCTTGTTGGAGAAGCTGGAGATCCCCAGGAAATCGATTTTGACGGGAACTTCGATGTGGCGCGCCAGCGCGGTGAGGAAAAATACCGAGCCCTTCAGCACGCCGATCAGGGTGAGGGTGCGGCCGGCGTAGCGTTGGGAAATCTCCGCGGCGACTTCGCGGATGCGGGCATCGATCTGCTCCTCGGTGAAGAGGATGCGCTCGATGCCGGGGATGAGAGCGCCGCTCATGCGGGCACCGGCCGCGCGGCGAGGCCGTACTTGAAGATCAGGTTTTCGAAATCCTTCTGGTAAAAGACCTGGATATTGAGGTGAGGATACAGTTCGCGGAGCAGGCGCACTTTACGGTTCTTCCGGGTGACGAGCGATTGCTTCATGGTGGTGAGTTCCACGTATAGATCGAATTCCTGCAGGTAGAAATCGGGGGAGAAGGCTTCGAGGACGCTGCCATCCTGATCGTATTTCACGGGAAAACTGCGCGGCTCGTATTCCCAGGCGATGCGGTAGAAATCGAGCAGGTTGGCGAACATCTCTTCGCTGGGGTGGGCGAACATTTTCTTGCGCAGCGTGGCGTTGCCGAGCGGCACGATGCCGAAGCGGGCCAGTTTGAGACGCATCTGGAACTGGAGTTGCTGTTCGGCGGCGGGTGAAAGCAGGCCGCGCTCCTTGAGTCCGGTGGCGCCGGCGGCGGCCTGGATGAGGTCGGCCATCTGCTCGGTGGTCAGGGCTTCGGCGCTGAGGACGAGATCGAAGAGTTCGGCGGTGGCTTTGGTTTTGCCGAATTTGGCTTTGCGGTCGGCGCGGTCGGCGGTTTCGAGATCGAGCAGCAACTGGCGGGCCGCGGGGCGCTCCAGGCGGTGATCGAGCATCAGGCTGCCGATGCGGACGTTCTCCGGGGCGACGATGTGGACGCGCAGCATGCCGGGGAAGTGGCGGCTTTGCAGTTCGCCGCCGACGGCACAGAAGACGAGGTGGTGCTGGGTGGCGAGGCGGGCCAGAATCGAAGTCACGAGACTGGGATAGGCCTTGTCGGGAATTTTGGCATCTTCGCCGAACTCGTCGCTGGAGAGCGAGCGGATGCGGGATTGCGTCAGCAACTCGAAGCCGAGCCGCTGCGAGCTGAACCGCGCTACCTCTTCAAAGCGGCACCCAGGATGACCCGAAACCGCGATCAACGCCATGTCACAAGCTCATCATAGCGCGCGGTGCGTCTATGGTCACGACGTAAATGAAGCCATCCGCGCCGGGGGGTTGGCAGGCGGAAGCGCCGGCCCCACCCGCACAAGGCGGAGCCTTATGCCACTGGGTCACAGGAGGTCCGTGTAGATGAAGCCATCTACGTTGCGCACCTCTCCGGTCTCGATGACGAGGGGCCGGCGGAACATGGGGCCATCGTAGACGAAGGTGTGGAACTCGCCGTTTTCGCCGCAGGGGTCGGCGGATTCCGGGAGGGCGGAGAGCAGGGCGCGATCGAACTCGCGGCCGGCGAAGGTGGCATCGAGCACCTTGGAATCGATGCAACTGAGGCGCGCGCGCAGGCCGGCATCGATCATGTCGCGGGCGAGGATGGCGGTGGGGAGTTCCCAGAGCGGGAAGACGGGCGTCAGTCCAGAGCCCGTCAACTGGCGCTCGCGATAGGCGCGGACGTCCTGGAGGAAGAGATCGCCGAAAGCGATGGTGCCGAAGCCCTCGGCGACGGCGCGGCGGCAGGCATCGGCCATGCGCGCCTCGTACTCCTGGTTGGTGCAGGGAAAGGGCAGAGGGATCTGCCACACCGGCAGGCCGATGGCGTCCGCCTGCTGTTGGAGCAGGGCGCTGCGCACACCGTGCATGGCCACGCGATCGGCCGCCTCATTGAGCGTGGTGAGGAGTAAAGAGACTTCGATGTTCTGGCGGCGCAGCGCGTGGAGGGTCCACGCGCTGTCTTTGCCGGAGCTCCAGGCAAGGAGGACTTTTTTCACGGTTTGGTCAGGGCAGGATTTTATGCCGTTTGCAGGGCGGTGACACGTTCGGCGCGCGCCACCATGCGGCTGAGCCAGGCGTGCAGGCCGAACAGGGCGCCGGAGTACAGCAGGTCGCTCGCCAGGGTGCGGCCATAGAACGGGATCGCCGCGACGTAGCACTGCATCACGCCGGCGAGGGTATGCGGATACATGCTGCTGCCGGCCAGCCACGCGAAGTTGGTGAGCAGGAAGAACACCAGGCTGCCGGTCAGGACACCGGCGCCGATCTTCAACGGGTTCTCGGTGCCGCGCAGGCGGGTGCCGATCCATACGCTGATCAGGTAGCTGGCGTAGATCAGCGGGGTGGCGGCGCTATAGCCGCCGACGAACGGATCGGTCACAGCCATCAGGACGAGAGGCAGCGCGTAGGCCTGCCATCCCCTCATGCGGGCTCCGGCAAACACGCTGATACTGCCCACGGGAGCGAAGTTGGGCAAGTGCGGCAACACGCGCGCCACAGCTCCCAGGACGGTCAGACCAGAGGCCAGTGGCCTCGCCGTATCATTCTGCATCGATTTCTCCTCTTTCGATTATCTATCATCCGGTTGCCCGGAGGCGGACTGGTTTGGCTCCCACAAAGTTTCGGGGGCGCCGGAAATGTGGCCGGCCCAACGGCTCCAGACAAACAGGGCGTCACTCAAACGGTTCAGGTAGCGGATGGTTTCCGGCGGCACGCTTGCGGCGCGGCCCAGCGTGACCACAATGCGCTCGGCGCGGCGGCAAACGGTGCGGCCGATGTGGAGTTCGGCATCGAGGCGGCTGGCGCCGGGCAGGATGAAGGAGCGCAGCGGCGGCACGTCCTCATTCATGAGGTCCATTTCGGTTTCGAGCTGGGCGATTTCGGTATCGGTGACGCGCGGCTGGCGGGGATGGACGTCCTCGGGAAGGGTGGCGAGAATCGAGCCCAGGTTGAAGAGTTCGTGCTGCACGCGCAGGAGGATGGCGGCCAGCAGGGCGAGGCGCGGCTCCTCCATGGCGAGCTGGTTGACGGTGACGCGCGCGGCTCCGAGGAAGCTGTTCAGTTCATCGACGGTGCCGTAGGCGGCAATGCGCGTATCGTCCTTGGGGACGCGCTGGCCGCCGACGAGAGCGGTGTCGCCGCTATCGCCCTGGCGGGTGTAGACGCGATTGATGGCGAGGCGGGGCTGGTCGAAGGGCTCTTTAGTCATGGATATGTCCTTCAACGCAGAGACGCAGAGAACACAGAGGAAAGCGCAGAGAAGCAACAAACGCGGCAAAATCTGAGCGCACGCAGGAGGCGGAGGCTATGAACGATTGCGCACGAATTTGTTTTTCCGGTTGGTCTTCTCTGCGCTTATCTCTGCGTTCTCTGCGTCTCTGCGTTGAAAAGAACTCTACTTTCACTGCGCCCTCCCGATAGCCCATTTCAGTCCAGCGACGAAGTTCAGTTTCGGCGAGGGGTATCCGAACACTTCCTCGTATTGGCGATTGAGCGCATTGCGCAGGTTGCCGTAGGCGGTCACTCCGCGGCCGAGGGTGTAATTCAGGTTGACGCCGGCGTTGGCGAATCCGGAATTCCAAAACAATCCGTTGCCGGCGCCCAGGTAGGGTTCTTCGTAGAGGGTGCGGCCGCGGAAGTAGCCGGTGAGGTCGGCGGCGAGCTTTCCATGGGTGAAGGTGGCGACCACATTCCCGGAATGCTCGGGACGGCGCGTCAACTGTTGTCCCACGGCAAATGGCAGGGGCGCCTGATTGCTGGAGCCATCGAGCGAAAGGATGCGGGTTTCGAGCAGGGTGTAGGAGCCGGTGACGAACACCCACCGGGCGGGCCGCAGACGGGCCGAGAACTCCGCGCCTTGCGCCCGCGAATTGGCGAGGTTGGCGGATTGGAAGTGACTCAATGCGGCGAGCGAGCCGCCGAGAGTGACGATGAGGTCGTAGTAGCGGTTATAGAAGTAAGTGGCATCGAGCGTCAGCAGATTGCCGAACTTTTGCTCCACACCGGCATCGATGCTGCGCGTGCGTTCGGGTTTGAGCGCTGGGTTGTCGGTAAATGCCAGATCGAAGCCGGAGGGCGGCCGCAGGCCCATGCCGAAGGAGGCGTGGAGGCGAGCGCCGCCAGCTACGTATGCCGCCGAGAGCTTGGGATTGACGCGCGAGATGCTGCTTGCCGGGAAGAGCGGACGGGTGAAACCATCGGTGGGAATCGAGGGGGTGCGGAAGAACTCGGCGCGCAGGCCGGCGCTGAGGAAGAGGCGGGCTGCCACCTCATAGCGGTTCTCGGCGTAGACGGCGATTTCGTTGCGCTCGATGGGAAAAGTGGAGAAGCTGGCGTCGGTGATGTAGCTGTTGGTGACGCTCTCGTGCGCGCCGGTGACGCCGAACGAGACGGTGTCGTGGCGCGACAGGCTGACGATGGTGCGGGCTTCGCCCTGGCCGCGGAGATCCTTGCCGAAGCTGAAGCCAAACGGACTCTGAAAGCCGCTGTTGTAGAGAAAGAAGCTGCCGAACAATTCCTGGCGCACGCGCGGCGAGAGGTCGGCTTCATAGTGCGCGCCGTACTCGGAGAAGTTATTTTTGGCGCGGCTGACGGTGTCGATTCCCGTGAAGGTGTGCTTGGGGTCGGAGCCCCAGGCGCCGGGCTGGCCGACTTCGTTGGAATCGAAGTATCCGTGGAGGGAGAGGCTATGGCGGCCAAAACGCCGGGTGAGATTCAACAGCAGGTCTTCGTTGCGGTAGTCGTTGTTGATCACCAGGCCATCGTTATCGTAGCGCGAGAGGGAGACGAGCAGGCCGAAGCCGGCGATGGTGCCCGTGCCGGTGATGGCAAAGCGGCGCTCGCTGTGGCTGCCGCCTTCGGCCAGCAGATTGAGCTGGGGGGCGGCCTGGGGACGGCGCGTGACGAAATCGATGACGCCGGAGTTGGCGTAGGATCCGTAGACGGCGGATTGCGCGCCGCGGACGACATCGATGTGGTCCACAGCCTCGCTGGGGATGTGGGCGAAATCGAAACCCAAGCCGCCCCCGAATCCAATTACCGGGACGCCGTCGATTTCCACCAGGTTCAGGTTGGCATTGCCGCCGCGCAGGAAGAGGCTGGTGACGCCGCCGGGGGCGCCGGATTGATTGAATGCCACGCCGGGAATGTAGCGCAGCAGGTCCATGGCGAAGGGCTCATTGCCGTTGCGTACGCGGCTGGTGGGAATCACGTCGACGCTGGAGGCCTGCAGGGTGGCGGGGATTTCGATGGTGGAGCCGACCACCTGCACGGAATCGGTCCGCGGGGAGATTTCGAGTTGCACGCTGGCTGCCCGATCGAGCGGCAGGGTGCGGGTGCTGAAGCCGGGCGCGGCGACGACGAGCCGGGTATCCGGAGTCTCGGGGGCGTCCAATTGAAAGCTGCCGTTGGGGGAGGCGATGGTCTGCGCGACCACGCCAACGCGGTTGACAACGGCGATCTGCGCGCCAGGGACCGGGGCGCCGGATGGGTCGACGATTTTGCCTTTGATCCCGGCGGCCGGGAGACAGGCGGAAAAAATCAGAAAGCAGGCCAGCGGGCCTGGAACGGTGCGTAACATGTCAGGCTCCTCCCACGAGAGCCGATC
>JADGNS010000332.1 GCA_017883355.1 Candidatus Solibacter sp. | reverse complement strand
TCCCGCGCTTGCTGGGCTACATGTCCGAACAGGCAATTTACATGGTGAACTCCTTTCAGTTCACAAGATCAGCCAGGCTTATCCTGGCATACCGACCGTTAGGGAGCGGTTGCCTCGCTCCACCCACTTCACTCGTACCGCAGCGCCACCACCGGATCCAGCCTCGCCGCCTTATTCGCCGGCCAGATGCCGAAGAACAGTCCCACGCCTACGGACACCACGATTCCGGTCACCGCGGCCCAGGCGGGCACGGCAGCGGGCAGGGAAGTGAAGACCAGGCGCGCGATCATGGAAATTGCCCAGCCGAACATGATGCCGGCGATGCCGCCGATTCCGGTGAGCGCCGCCGCCTCAATCAGAAATTGCACCAGGATATCGAACTTCCTGGCGCCCAGCGCCTTCCGAATGCCGATCTCGTACGTGCGCTCGGTCACCGATACCAGCATGATGTTCATCACGCCGATGCCGCCCACCAGCAGCCCGATGGAACTGAGCACTACCATCACCAGGAACGTCATGGAGGTGATCTGGCGAAAATCCGCCACCATCTGCTCGGCCGTGGACAGCGCGAACGTGTCGGGTTTGTCGTAGGGTACGCGCCGGTCGATGCGCAGCACCGTGCGCACTTCGTCCAGCGCCTGTGGCAGTTTGCCGTTGATCGCCGTGACCACGATCGCGTTCTCGCGCGCGTTGGGGTACATCTTCTGCATCGTGCCATAGGGCAGCAGGATGCGGGAATCGGTATCGCCGAAGAAGGAGGCCGCGGGCCGCAGCATGGTGCCGATCACCGTGAACTCGTGGCCGCCCACGGTGATGTGTTTGCCGATCGGATCCAGGTTGGCGAAGAGTCCCTTCTCGATATCGGCGCCGATCACGGCTACCGGCATGCGCCGATGGCTTTCTTCGTCGGTGAAGAATCGGCCAACACGGATATCCACCTGCCCGCTGCCGCTGGCATAGCCTTCCTCCACGCCCATCAGGTTGACGTCGTACATGTCGTTCCCCATGTACTTGGCGTTCACCATGCTGTTGTTGACGAAGAGCATGGCGGAAACGTTCTCCACGCTCCTGCATCGTTCCCGCAAGTGGAGGGCATTGTCGTAGGTCAGGCTCTTGCGTGTGCGCTCTTCCGGGCTGAGATTGTTCACCCGGAAACCCACGGGGAACTTGAAGACGATGATCGAATTGGGTCCGAAACTGCGCAGCACGGCCGTCATGTTGGCGTCGAAGCCGGTGAGGATGGCGGCCACCCCGATGATGGTGCCGGTCCCGATGATCACGCCCAGCACGGTGAGGAACGCGCGCATCTTGTGCGAGCGGATGGTCTGGAAGGCCAGCAGGAGTCCGTTGGAGAAGGCCAGTTTCGTCATCGATTATCGCTCCACGCTTTATCGCTCCACCCGCAGGGCTTCGATGGGGTCGAGCTTCGCGGCGCGCTTCGCCGGATAGATGCCGAAGAACAGCCCCACCACCGCCGAGAGCCCCACGCCGATCGCCACGCTCGACCACGGCAGCGCCATCGGCACACTCGTGAAACTGCGTACCGCCACGGCGACCAACCAGGCGACGCACACGCCGGCGAATCCGCCCGATCCGGCCAGGACGCTCGATTCCACCAGATATTGATTGAGGATGTCGCGCCGCCGCGCGCCCAGCGATTTGCGGATGCCGATCTCGTGCGTGCGCTCCGTCACCACGGCCAGCATGATGTTCATGATCACGATCCCGCCTACCACCATGAACACGCTGACGATGCCGATCGCCATGGCGGAGATCGCCGCGGTCAGTTGTTCCCAGAGATTGACGATCGTGTCCGAGGCGAAGAGGCTGAAGTTATCGTCCTGCCCAGGCCCCAGGTGACGGTAAGACCGCAGCAGCACGCGCACCTCGTCTTCGGCCTCCGCCAGTTCTTGCTGCGCGCGCGCCTTGGCGACGATGCGGATGCCGTTGCGGTTACCGTACGTCTTGAAGTAGCTGTCGATCGGGATCATCGCGAAATTGTCCAGCGAGTTTCCGAAGACGCTGCCCAGGGCTTTCGCCGCGCCCACCACTTCGTAGGGATTGCCTTCGATCTCGATGAATTTGCCGATGGGGTCGCGGTTGACGAAGAAGCGCTGGCGCAGATCGTTGCCCAGGAAGACCACCGGGGCATGGCGCCGGACCTCCTCGTAGGTGATGCCGCGGCCGATATCGATCTGCACGTTATTGATGGCGGCAATATTCTCGGTGACGCCCTGCACATCGACGCCGAGGACGCTCTCGCCCTTCGAGGAGACGCGCGCGTTGCGCGACGCCATCATGCCGATGTCTTTGAGCAGGGTGGCGCGTTCCTTGACGAATTGGTATTCGTCCGGCCGGATCTGCGGATTGCGCTTCTGCATCTCCATGAACTTCTTGGGGTCGAACGGGCCGAACCACGCCATGCGGACCACACGGAAGCCGTCGGAACCCATGTTGGACACCTTCTCCGCGATATACAGGTTCATGCCGTGGATCAGGGCCGTGACGGCGATCAGTGTGGTGGTGGCCAGAATGATGCCGAGCAGGGTCAGAAAGCTGCGCAGTTTGTTCTTGCGCAGCGAATCGAGGGCGATCCGGGTGGCCTCCCAGAACGACGCGGACAGGCGGAATGAGCGTGCTTCTGCCATTGTGCTTGTGGAGGAAGACGGAATTCGCCCCGGGAATGTTCCCCGAAACTGCAAATCCTGACCAGGCGGGGTACCCTACGGGGTACCCTCTGGGTCGGCCTGTTCCAGAAATTTCTATTTTTTCAGATGTTCCACTATCTTTTCGTTTCGTCGCGCGCCGCGACGATTGTTGTGGGGCGGGCCCCCGGGTCGGCCTCTTCGCACGAGCGCGTCCGCCCGCGGGCAGGGTGTTAACAGTTGTTAACCTGCGGCCGATTGGCAATCGGCGTGGCGCTGGACCATCGAAGCTCTTCGGGCGTTGCCGCCGCGGCATCGATACTTTATCGCTAAAAAAGGCCGTGATATGCTGTTTCGTCAGGAGCACCGCATTATCATGACGCGACGCGATTATCTGGAACTTATGGCCGCCGGCGCGGCGGCTACCGCAACTTCCCATACCCTCCTCGCCGCCGGCGGCGACGCCGACCGCGAGGCCCGCATGAAGTGGTGGCACGAAGCCCGCTTCGGGATGTTCATCCACTGGGGCCTGTACAGCGTCCTCGGGCGCCACGAATGGGTGATGGAGAACGAAGGTATCCCGGTCGCCGAGTACGAACAGATCGCCAAACGCTTCAAGCCCAAGCCCAACGCGGCGCGCGATTGGGCCAAACTGGCCAAGGCTTCCGGCCAGAAGTATATGGTGATGACCACCAAACATCACGAGGGCTTCTGCCACTTCGATTCCAAACTCACCGACTATTGCGCCCCCAAGCAGGGCCCCGGCCGCGACCTCGTCAAGGAGTACGTCGAAGCCGCCCGCGCCGAGGGCATGCGCGTGGGCTTCTACTATTCGCTGATGGACTGGCACCATCCCGATGGCGCGCGCTGCGCCACCGATGAGGCGGCGCGCCAGCGCTTCGTCGCCTACATCCACGGGCAGATCCGCGAACTCCTCACTAATTACGGCAAGATCGATGTTCTCTGGTACGACGTCTCCTGGCCGCTGGACGCCAAAGGCTGGGAGTCGGAAAAGATGAACGACATGGTCTTCCAGTTGCAACCCGCCATCATCGTCAACAATCGCAACCGGCTGGACGGCGATTTCGCCACTCCCGAACAGCGCATCGTGGCCGAGAAACGCGCCTGGGAATCCTGCATGACCATGAACGACAGTTGGGGCTATCAAAAGGCGGACGACGATTGGAAGACGCCCAAGGCCATCGTCAAAAACCTGATCGCCTGCTCCCGCGACACCGGCAACTACCTGCTGAATATCGGCCCGAAAGCCGACGGATCCATCCCCGAGGAATCGGTCAAAATCATGACCCAGGTCGGCAAGTGGATGGAGAAGAGCGGCAAGTCCATCTACGATACCGAGGTATGCCAGCCGCGCCGCTCCAACTTCGCCAGTTTTACGCGCAAGGGCAACACGCTCTACATGCACGTGCATTTCTGGCCGGGCGATACCGTGGCCCTCGGCGGCCTCATGAACAAAGTACAATCGGCGCGCCTGCTGGCCACCGGGAAGGCAGTGAAATTCGAGCAGGAGAAGTTCCGCGTGCGCTTCGTCGGCCTGCCCGAGAAGGCTCCCGACGATCCCGTGACCACGCTCGCCATCGAGTGCGACGGCGAACCCCGCCAGGACTCCGATTTCGTGCGCAAAGAGCGCCCTCGCGATAAGGCCTAGCGTCCTCAGCCTGCCCCACGGGGTGGCAGCTATGCTAGCTTGTAAGCTGGAATGCGAATTTCGGCTGTTGTGAAAACTGCTGTCTGGATCACCGCGCTCTGCTTCTGCGCCCAAGGGCAGACCACGCCAGGCAAGGAGACGCCGGGCAGCGAATCCAAAGGTATGCCGCCGCGAACGGCTCCCACGGAATATCAAAAGCACGTCCAAGTGGGGGCGGTGACGATTGCGGCCGAGTTCACTGGGCACGGCATCGGCACGCCGCAAGGCGCGCTCACCACGGAGGATTACGTGGTGGTGGAAATGGGGTTGTTCGGCCCGGAAGGGGCGCGTGCCAAGCTGGCCATCGACGATTTTTCGCTGCGTGTCAACGGGAAGAAGGTGGCCTTGTCCTGCCAGCCTTACGGGGTGGTGCTGGGGTCTCTCAAAGATCCTGAGTGGGAGCCGCCGGCTGAAAGCAAGAAGTCGAAATCCAGCATGACCGGTGGCGGAGGCGGTGGGCAAGGTGAATCCAACGAGCCGCCCACACCGCCCAAGATGCCGTTCCCGGTCCGGCGCGCCATGGAACAGCGCGTTCAGAAAGCCGCGCTACCCGAAGGAGACCGCGCGCTGCCCGTGGCAGGCCTGATTTTCTTCCAGTACCGCGGCAAGACGCAAGCCATCAAATCGCTCGAGCTGATCTACAGCGGTCCCGCCGGAAAAGCTACCCTGACGCTCCAGCCCTAGGGTTCGATATGCGATCCGGTGCCGCGCTTCCACATTTATGGCGGCGCAAGCGGCTCCTCAGTTGACCAGCAGGTGAGCGATGCGCACCGCATGCCCCGTGCTCTTGGGGTCTGCGCCGGCGGAAACGCGCATCGCCAGTTCGTGACGCCCCGCCTGCAAATCCGCATCCAGCACATACGCCCAGGGAATGTGCAGCGTGGCGCTCCAGGTGGTGAACAGATTCCGCTGCCGCCACGCGCCGCCATCGACCTGGAACTCCACCGTGCCCGCGTCCGGCCCCGCCGCCACGAAAATCCCCACCGCCGTGCCCTCAAACGCGAAGCGGCATTCCTCGCCGGGCGTTTCTCCCACCAGCATCGGCACGTGCACGAACCCCGCGCGCGTGCCTGCCTGGTCGCGCGGCGTCCAATCCAATTCCATCCGCCAGCCTTTCACCTCTGCGACATCCACCAGGCGTCCGCGGAAGTAGCTCTGGGCGTCGAGCGCGGCCGGCAGAGCGTGCGCCTGCACGGCGCCCTCGATCATCGGAGGCTGCTTCCACGCCGCATCGAAAAGGCGCTCGATAGAACGCGCGTACACACTCATGCCGAAGGGCGAGGGATGCAGATTCTTGAAGTCGGTTTCCCAGCCGAACTCGGCCGCGTCGATGCGCTCGGTGATCTCGCGCGCCAGGTCGATAGAGGGCACGCCGTAATGTGCCGCGACGCGTTCGTGCGAGGCGATGACCTGCGGCGTCCTGCCCGCATGCAGATCGGCGATCTTGTCCGGGTCGACGAAATGCAGCATCACGATATCGATCTCCGGCTGCAGCAGCCGCGCGTGGCGCACGATTCCCTCCATACCGCGCACCTGCTCGCGCGGCGGGAAGAAGTTGGTGGAATCGTTGACCGCCGCCTCTTCGAACAACAGGTCCACCGGGCCGCGCGCGAAAACGTCGCGCAACAGGCGGAAGGCGCCGGGCGTGGACCCGGTGGAACTGATCCCGGCGTTGACGAAATCGAATTTCGTCTGCGGAAAGCGCGCCGTCAACTGCCGGCACACCAGGTCGCGCCATCCCGCCATCTGCGTGAT
>JADGNS010000331.1 GCA_017883355.1 Candidatus Solibacter sp. | reverse complement strand
GTGCGCTTCGCGTTGATGGCGAAATTATCGTCCACGAAGAAGATGGCGATCTTGCCCTTCGATGCTTTGGCGCGTTCCTTGAGCAGCAGCATTTCATCCACGATGCTCTGGTTGGTGCGGAAGCGGATGGAATCGCCGAAGAACCCCGTCACCGTGCAGAACTCGCAACCGTAGGGACAGCCGCGTCCGCTTTCGATGGGGATGATGTGAAATGTCTCCCACGCATGGCCGTAGTGCTGCATGACCCGGCGGAAGAAGCTGGGAATGCGGTTGAACTGATCGATATCGAGCTTATCCCACGGAATCCGTGGATAGTCCTGGAGCGTCGGTTTCTTATCCTGCCCGAAGTCATCGACGGGGGTGTAGACTTCCTTGAGTTCGCCGCGGGCGGCATCGGCCACGATGCGCGGCCAGGTTTCATCGGCCTCGCCCAACGCAATGGCATCGGCGTGACGCGGTCCGCCGTCGCGGCCGAGCGCCTCGTCGGGGCATTCGGTGACGTGCGGCCCGCCCATGACCACGGGCACGCCGGCGGCGCGCAAGGCGTCGGCCACGCGGTAGGCTTTGGCGATCATGCGGGTCATGGCGCCAATCCCCACGAGTCCGATTTTCTGGTCCAGGGCGTACTGCACCAGTTCGGCATCGCTCATCGGTTGCGTGTTGCCATCGATCAGCAGTACCTCGTTGCCGGAGGGCGTCAGGGATTGCAGCAGGAACATCCAAAGGTGCGGCATGAAGTTTTGCGTCACGCCGTTATCGGGGTTGTACAGCAGGATTTTCAACGGTCGATACCTGTTCCTCTCTTCCGGCAAGTGGGCACCGGATGGCGATGCGGCGAGTGCAGCCGAATCGGCGGACAGGTGTCGGATAGGACAATTCTAGCACCAGGGCAAGCCGGAATTTCGGAGAAAAACGTCGCCGTACTGTGTTAAACCTTACGGCATGAGAGCTTGCCTCTTGCTTTTCGCCTCAACGCTGGCCGCGCAGACCATTGTGGTGTCGCCGGCCGGACCCGTGAAAACGCTCGCCGAAGCCCGTGATGCCGCGCGCGCCCAACGCCGCGCCGGAAGAACCGGCAATCTCACCATCCGCATCGACGATGGCGTCTACTTCCTCGCCGAGACCCTGGTGCTGACGCCGCAAGATTCGAACACCACGTGGGAGGCCGCGCCGGGCGCGCGTCCGCTGATCAGTGGCGGGCGCGTGATCTCGGGATGGAAGAAAGGACAGGGGCCGCGCTGGACTGCCGATGCCACGGGCCCCGAGTTCCGGCAATTGTTCGTCAGCGGCCGCCGGGCGCAGCGCGCGCGCACCCCGAACTTCGGTTTCTACCGGATCGATGGCCCGAGCCCGCTCGACAAGCCGCTGCAACTTCGCTATCGCGGCGGCGATATCAAAAAGGAGTGGGAAGGCGGCGAGGTCGAGGTGATCGCCATGTTCGCCTGGGCCGATATACGGATGCCCATCGTGAAGGTGGACGAGGCGGCGCGCGTCGCCACGCTGACGCTGGATCCGCGCCCCTCCAACAAGGAAGCCGATGCGCGCTACTTCATCGAGAACGCGCCGGACGCGCTCGACATGGCGGGCGAGTGGTATCTCGACCGCAAGACGCACATCGTGACCTACTGGCCCGTGGCCGGCGAAAATATGGCGGGCGAACAGGTGATCGCGCCGGCGCTGGTGCAACTGGTGCGCCTGGAAGGCAAGCCGGAAGCCGGCGAGAGCGTTCGCAACGTCACCTTCCGCGGCTTACAGTTTGCGCACGCCGATTGGAGCATGGACCCGAAGGGCTACGCCGATACGCAGGCCGCGGTGCTGGCGCCGGCCGCCATCGAGGGAGTGGGCGCGGTGGAGTGCAAACTGGAGCGCTGCACGGTGGCGCACTCCGGCGGCTACGCGATCGCTTTCGGGCGCGGCAGCAAGCGCAATCAGGTAGTGGCGTGCGAACTCTTCGATCTCGGCGGCGGCGGCGTCAAACTCGGCGAGGCCAGCCAATCGCCCAGCGACGATTTGCAGAACTACGAGAACGTGATCGCCGACAATCACATCCACGATCTCGGCCTGGTCTTCGCGCCCGCGGTCGGCGTGTGGGCCCTGCAGAGCGGGCGCAATCAGATTGTGCACAACCATATTCACGACCTGTTCTACACCGCAATTTCGGTGGGCTGGACGTGGGGCTATGCGGCCAACCAGTCCAAGGGGAACCTCATCGAGTACAACCACCTGCATGACATCGGCAAGGAGATGCTCAGCGACATGGGCGGCATCTACACGCTGGGCGAGCAGCCCGGAACCAGGATTCGCAACAACCTGATCCACGACATCGCGTCGTTCACTTACGGCGGGTGGGGCATTTATCCCGACGAAGGGTCGAGCGAGATGCTCATCGAAAACAACATCGTGTACCACTGTAAGAGTGCCGGATTCCACCAGCACTACGGACGCGAGAACGTGGTGCGGAACAACGTGTGGGCATTCAACCGCGAGAACCAGTTGATGCGCACGCGGGCGGAGCCGCACGTCTCGTTCATCTTCGAGCGCAATATCGTGTACTTCGATCAGGGGCGGCTGCTGGGCTCGAACTGGACGGGCGACAATTTCACCATGAACGGCAATCTCTACTTCGACACGCGCGGCACGGGGATCCGCTTCGCGGGGCAGAGCTTTGCGGAGTGGAAGGCCGGCGGGCACGACAAGGAGTCGCTGATCGCCGACCCGCTGTTCGTGAACGCGGGGAATTTCGATTTCCGGCTGCGCGCCGGTTCGCCGGCCCTGAAGATGGGGTTCCAGCAGATCGATATGAGTACGGTGGGGCCGCGGGTGCCGGCGGGGCAGTAGGCCAGGAAGGAGTCCCCTCAGCCCTTGGCAATCGCGCAGCACCGGGCGTCCAGGATGCGCGTGAGGTCGTCCGGCGCCAGCACCATCTGGCAGCCGCGCACACCGGCACTGACCGAAATGACGTCCCACAGAACAGCCGTCTCGTCCAGATAAACCGGGTACGCCTTCCGGCCGCCCACCGGCGACACCCCGCCCCGAATGTAGCCCGTCAGACCGAGGACTTCTTTCACGGCGACGAGTTCCACCTTCTTGTTTCCGCTGGCCGCGGCCAGAGCTTTCAGATCGAGCTCCGCATTAGCCGGAATGCAAGCCATCAGCACGCCGGACCGGTCGCCGCGCGCCACCAGCGTCTTGAATACCTGCTCGGGCGGCATGCCGGTCTTCGCCGCCACGCTGGGCGCGCTCAGGTCGCTCTCGTCGACCGTGTATTCCCGCAGTTCATAGCGAATCCCCGCGGCATCCAGAATGCGAGCGGCGTTGGTCTTGGCGGACGACTCCTTCCTGGCCATCGGCTCTATTGTATGGCCAACACCCTGCCTTCCAATCGGAGCCGCGACCGTTAGGGAGCGGATTTCCCGACCGGGACGCCAACCCAAAACCGTTACGCACCCGTGTGCGCCGCCAGGTGGACCGCCGTGGCCTTCACCACGGCGGACACACGCTCGCCCTCGCGCAGCCCCAATTCGCCGGCCGACTGCGCCGTCACCAAAGCCACCAGCGGAAATCCGCAATCCAGGTCCACGCGCGCCAGCGCGCCTTCCCCAATCACCGAACGCACGCGTCCCGCCAGCCGGTTGCGCGCACTCGATACCTGGTGCATCTCGCGCGTAATAGCGACGTCCTCGGCGCGGATGCAGGCGAAGACGGGCCCGGTCTCGCCGGAATCCACGCACTGAATCCGCGCTTCACCCGCCGGGCCGCTCACCCGTAAGAGCAGCAGCCCGGATTCGCGGCCCACGATCTCCGCGGACAGCACGTTCTCCACGCCCACCGATTCGGCCACCTGAAGATCGGCCGGCCGTCCGAAGACTTCCTGCACCGGTCCGCTCTGGCGGATACGGCCATCCACCATCACCGCCATCCAATCGCCCAGCGCCACGGCCTCCATGCGGTCGTGGGTGACGACGATGCTGGGAACGCCGCTAGCCAGCAGCATGCGCCGCAGTTCGTGGCGCGTGCGCGAGCGTGTGGCCGCATCCAGCGCGGAGAGCGGTTCATCCAGCAGCAACAGCGCGGGCGCCGCGGCCAGGGCGCGCGCCAGGGCGACGCGCTGTTGCTGCCCGCCGGAAATCGCGCGCGGCTTGCTGCCGGCAAGTTCCGCCAGTCCGAACGCGTCCAGCAGTTTGCCGGCAGTCTCGCGCGGCGCGGCGTAGGAGACGTTCTCCGCCACCGTGAGATGCGGGAACAACGCGTAGTCCTGAAACAGGAATCCGGCGCGCCGCTGTTGCGGCGGCAGATCAAGGGCGCGCGCCCCGTCAAACCACGCCGTCTCCCGAAAGACGATCGACCCCGCATCGGGCCGTTCCAACCCCGCCAGCATGCGCAGCAGCGTAGTCTTGCCCGAACCGGACGGGCCGAAGAGCACCGTGACCGGCGCCCGATCCAGTGGAATGCGCAGGTCCGCCTCCACTTCGAACGCCTTCGACAGCCGCTTGCGGCACTGGCAAATCAGTTGATCGGCCATACCGTCCAGACGCGCCGCCCCAGCGCGTAGGTGAGTGCCAGCACACTGAAAGAGACGCACAGCAGAAACAGCGACGTCGCCGCCGCCGCCCCGTAATTCAGCCCCTGCACCGAATCGTAGATGGAAATCGAGACGGTCCGCGTGACGCCGGCAATGTTGCCGCCTACCATCAACACCACACCAAACTCGCCCAGCGTGTGGGCGAAGCTGAGGATGGCGCCGGTGGCGATGCCGGGCAGCGAGAGCGGCACGATCACGCGCCGGAAAGTGGCGGCGCGCGACACGCCCAGACACCAGGACGCCTCCAGGAGTTTGCGGTCTACCCCGGCGAAAGCGGCGGCCACCGGTTGCACCGTGAACGGAAAGCTATACAGCACGCTGGCCACCAGCAGGCCCTGAAAAGAAAACGGCAGCATGCCGCCGGTCAATTTCGCGTACAGCGCGCCCAGCGGGCTGCGCGGACCCATGGCCAGCAGCAAGTAGAAGCCGAGCACCGTCGGCGGCAGCACCAGCGGGAGCGCTACCAGCGCCTCCACCAGAAACTTCCATCGCCGCGGGGAAAACGTGAGCCAGTAGGCGATGGGCAGGCCGAGAGCCGACAGGATCACCGTCGTCGAAGCTGCCAGCCGCACGCTGAGCCAGATTGCCTGCCAGTCCATATCACTCTCCCGGATCACTCTCCCGGCACGAAGAAACCGTACTGTTTCAAAATGCGCCGCCCGCCGGCGGAAAGCAGGAAGGCGCGGAACTCGCGAGCCGGCTGGGAATCCTTCAGGATAATGCCGCCCTGCTCCATGCGCGGATAGGCGTCCAGCGGAATCTCCCAGTAGCGCCCGCGCGCACGCTCGGCAGGGGCCAGCGCCAGAGATAGCGCGACAATCCCGGCGTCGGCGGCGCCGCTTTCCACAAATTGCAGCGTCTGCGCGATGTTCTCGCCGAACACCAGTTTCGGTTCCACACTCGCATACAGGCCCAGGCTGCGCAACGCGGCCTGCGCGGCGCGCCCGTAAGGCGCATGTTGCGGGTTGGCGATGGCAACATGCTTCACCGCGGGCTCGCCCAGCGCCGTCGCCGGGTCGAGCGGCGAGGCGGCCGGCACCCACACCACCAGGCGTCCCACCGCGTAGGTGAATACCGAATTCCCCATGCCCACGCCGGCCGCCGCCAGTTTCCGCGGATACTCCACGTCGGCCGAGAGGAACACGTCGAAGGGCGCGCCATTGGAGATCTGCGCGAAAAAGTTGCCCGACGAACCGTAGGCGATCTCCCATTCCACCGCGCGACGCGCGGCGCGAAACTGGCGCGCGATTTCCGGCATCGCGAAATTCAGGTCGGCGGCGGCCGCGATGGTGATCTTTTGTGCGGCCGGGTGCGACGCGCACCCCGCGCCGAAGAGCGCCAGCAAAAGCAGAGTGGCATAAGGCTCCGCCTTGTGCATCCGAGCGCAGCTCGGACCTTTTATGGACGACGATCTCACTCTTAAGAGACCATACCGCGCCCGCCGGGCGGCAGTTGGGGCCGCCAGCCCATGGTGCCCGCCGCGGCGGACCGTGCCGGTTTCCCCGCCCTCAGCCGCCCCAGCCCATGGCGCCCGCCGCGGCG
>JADGNS010000330.1 GCA_017883355.1 Candidatus Solibacter sp. | reverse complement strand
GATAGGGCTCTGCCTTGCTCCGGCTTGTCCATTCGAGCGAAGCTCGGACCCGGGCGAGCTCCGCCCGCCTGCACAAGGCGGAGCCTTATGCCACCTACTTCGTCTTGCTTTCCACTACGCCCAGATCGGTGAGGATCTTTGGCGCGGCTTCGTCCATGGCCAGCAGGTTATGGCAGGCATTGCAGTCTTGCGAGATAGTCTTGCCGTCCTTGGCGTTGTGGCCGCCATCGTGGCAGCGGAAGCAGCCCGGGTAGTCGGTGTGGCCGATGTTGATCGGGTAGGCGCCCCAGGTGACTTTCATTTCGGGGAAAATGTTGCGGTCCCACACGGCCAGTACCTGTTTGGCGGAGGCGGCGATTTCCGCCTGCCGCTGGGTGTAGATCGCCGGGTAGGTGTCCTGGTAATACTTGACGAAAGCGGCCGGAATCTTCTGGGCCGCCTCGTCGCGGCTGAGGTAGTTGCCTTTCAGGATCTCGACGGCTTTCTTCTTGGCGAAAGGCAGGGTGCTCGAAATCAGGCCGGCAGCCATCGCTTTGTCCATCCCGCGTTCCGGCAGGTCGTAGCTGTGCGAGGGACGGTTGTGGCAGTCCATGCAATCCATCTCGCGCGGCGCGGCGCCGCCATTAGGTTTGGCGTCGGCAGTGGCGTAGACCGTCTGCCTCCCGGGACCGTTGTATTCCACCCAAGGGATGTTCTGGCGCTGCTCGTCGGTAGCCGCGTAGCGGATGGTAACGCCGGGTCCCAGGTGGGTGCCGTGGATGCCGATGCCGTGATTGCCACCGCCGATTTTCATGAGCAGAACGGTCTTGGTCCGGCTGTTGGCCTCGTCGTCGGCGAACTTGTTGATGACCCGGACGCGATCCTCACCGTACTTTTGGGGCCAGTGGCAGCTTTCGCAGGTCTCGCGCGCCGGGCGCAGATTGTGGACCGGGGTGGGGATGGGCCGCGGATAGGTCTTGAAGGTGACCGCCAGCAACTGTCTGGTCCCGGATAGCTTGCTTTGGACAAACCAGCTCGCCCCCGGGCCAATGTGGCACTTGACGCACTCCACCCGGGAATGCGGGGAGTCCTGATAGGCGGTGAACTCCGGCTGCATCACGGTATGGCAGGTCCTGCCGCAGAAGCTCACCGAATCCATGTAGTTGACCGCGCTATAGGCCAACTGGCTGCCGATCACCACGTTGGCCACCGTGGTCACGCCGATGAAATATACCAGCCTGCGCAGTTCCGGGTTGCTCCAGGTGAGGGTGGGAAATTCCGGGGGATAGATGCCGCTGTGGCCTTCCCGTCTGCGCTTCAGCCACATGCCCAGCGGGATCAAAGCCAGGCCGCCGAAGAACGGGCCCGGAATCGTCAGAAAGGCGAGCATACCCAAATAGGGATTCTCGGTCTCTCCCTTGAGGGTGATGGGCAGCAGGAACAGCCAGAGGATCGTGGTGGTAGTGACCAGCACAACTCCCGCCAGACTGATCCAGTTATTCGAAAGGTGAATCAGGGGGGACAACCAACCACGTCCCCCTCTTGGAAGATTATTGGGCGTCATGCGTGTCTGTTAGTCTCCCGGGGCCGGAGCCGGCGATTTCCGATGCTCGGTTGACGAGGCTTGTGATTTTACGGTCTTGCCGGTCAGGAATGCGGTGTTGAGCGGATAGACGTCGGGATCGAAGATGATCGAGTAGAAGTGCCACACCACGATGGCGAGAGTCGCCAGCAGAGCCTCATAAAAGTGCACGGAAGTGGAAATATCCAGCCATACCTTGGGCAGCAGTTTCATGGCGAGGTTGTTGGCCCACAGCAGGCTGCCGGAGGCGATCATCACGATGGCGCCCCACACAACCGCCCAGTATTCCGCCTTTTCGATGTAGCTGTGCGGTGAGCGCACGGGCGGCCTCGTGCCCAGCCCGAGGTTGTAGGCGAAGCCCGAGAGCGCTTCGCGCGGGTCGTTCCTATTGGGCAGCATCTCCTTCCAATGATCGCGCAGCTTGCGGCTGGCGATGAGGGAGATCAGGTGCGTCACCGAAATGCCGATGAAGACGGCGGCCGCCACGCGATGGATCAGGCTGCGCATGGAGTGCGCGCCTTCCAGCAGGAGTAGCGGGCGCGCCCACCACTGCTCGGGGTATTTCAGGGCGAAGCCGGTCCAGACCAGGGTCAGGAAAGAGACGGCCAGCACGGCGTGCTGGATGCGTTCGAAGGGCAGCATGCGCACTTCGTGATCTCCATGCACCACACCGTGCGTCAGCAGCATGCCGCGCTGCTTCTGGAAGCGCAAACGGAAGAGCTTGCGGATCCAGTCGCCGCCTTGATGAAGCATCATGAGGCCGATGGTCACGGGGATGATCAGCAGATAAAACTGGCGCACCCACTTGAGGGCTTCGGGTTCGGTGGCGCCTTCGGCAACGTGGACCTGGCTGATGGCGAAGCGGGTTCCGGCGCCGGCGTGGCATTTTCCGCAGGTGGCGGGCAGGTTCTTGGCGTTCACCATGCTCTTGGGATCGCTGGAGGGCAGGATGTTGTGCACGCCATGGCAACTGGCGCAATTGGCCACCGTTTGGGATCCGCTCTTGGCGGCCAGACCGTGGAAGGAGGAATCGAAGCTCACCAGGCGGTCGCTCGGCATGCCGAACTTGCGCGTCAGGCGGACGTCTCCGTGGCAGCTTCCGCAGGTGTCGCGGATGTTGTTGACGTTCACCGGGCTGGCGGCGTTGGTGTGCTTCAGGATCTTGTGCTCGCCGTGGCAATCGGTGCACAAGGGCGCCTGCGTCACGCCGCGGGCCAGCGCCGTACCGTGCACGCTCTTGCGGAATTGTTCGACGACCTCGGTGTGGCACATACCGCAGGTGTCGGGCACCGCGAGGCGGAAAGCCTGGGATTTCGGGGCGAGCAGTTCGTGAGCCCCGCCGTGGCACAGGGAGCAATCGGGCGCGCCCTCATTGCCGCCCTTGCGGGCCTGGCCGTGGACTCCCTGGGCGTAATCGCCGGCCTGATCGGCGTGGCAGGTGATGCAGGCGGGTTTGGGGATATTGGCCGGGTGGGGAACTTTTTCGTGCGACTCGTGGCAGGTATCGCAGGAGAGCTCGGCGTGCGCGCTCTTGGCGAGCTTCTGCCCCTGCTCGTGGCACGACGTGCATTCGGGAGCGGCGTTGCCGGCAGCGTACAGGTCCGCGCCGGCAACGCCGGCCAACAGGCCTAAGAACACCGAACCGAGCCTCAGGCCCAAGGTATAAAATGCCCGGTTCTTCATGCGGCTAGGCTCCGATGGAATTCCTGCCGACGAACTGCCCGTAAATATAGGCGGCAGCAATCAGGAGCCCCAAAAGGACGGTAATCACCGTCGCGATCTTGCCCCATTTGTCGATGACATCGAGCTTTTGGGAGAGGGATGTCTGCGACGTGAGCGTACCGTGCATCACGTGCAAGCTGTCGTCCTCGTTTCTGGCGATCGCCTGCCGCCACATGAATAGAGCCAGCACTACCAGGGCGAGAACGGTCCAGACGATAACCAACGGAAAAAGACTCATAAACGACCTCCAGATTCGCGTTTCAACAGGCGAATTTGCCGGTCCGGCCAAACGGCCGCGCCGGCCACTATCATACCGAATAGCAACCAACTGGAGCGGCTCTCCAGATGGTAAATGCACGCCGGTGTCCAAGCCGGCGTGGGGCTAAACTATTGAGCTTTGCAGCGTTTGGATCCGGGATGGCGGTGTTCTGGGGGTAGTGACGCATGGACAGGTCCGGGAGTGGGCGAAATTCCGCTTGGGGACGAGTCCAGGTGAGGTTTATCAACACGCAACCCCGCAGCCATGATGGCCAGCAGGACCGTGCTCATGGGGTCTTGCTCACTGACCACCGATACGATCCCCGCCTCCCACGCTTCCGCCATCAGTTGCGGGTCTCGATGCATGACCAAAACGATCCGCTGCGGGTTGGACAAGGGCAGCGGCAGCCGTTCGAGCGCGGATTGATCGAGCACCATCACGCAGCGCTGCGAAGGGTCGGGCCGGCCCACCGATTCGACATGCCATGCGCAGGTGTGGGACAGAGCTTCACGTAGGGCGGCGGCGTACATCCCGTCAGCGATCGCGAGCTGAACCGTTTGCATCATGGATGACTCCACGCCTCCGCCTTACGACTACCTACTTCTTCTCCGTGTAACCGTCGAGGTTCTTGTGCTCGGAGTAGTACTTGCCGGCTTCGGTCAATTCCTTGGGCTTCGCCTTGGAATCGACGTGGCAGTACGCGCAGGCCTTCTTCGTCGACTTCACGTATTCCGGCTTGCCATACGAGGTCGTGGAACAAACCAGGAAACCGCCCAGCAATATGACAGCGGGCAATGTGACTTTCAAGTGGGACATGATGCCTCCAATAGGGGAGTTAGCAATTGCACCGCCATCCAGCTAAGTCTCTAGATTCGGATAGTTTGGCCCGAATTCCCCGGCATGTGGGGGGGGCATTCCCCTCTAAATTGACACGGGTTGCGCGAATTCACGCAGGCGACTTGCTATAATCGGAGCAAGTTTCCAACTGCATGTCTAAGCTCACCCCAGGCTGGCAAAGAACCAGCGTACTGGAATCGGTGTTCGACCAACTGTCCGACGCCCTGGTTCTGTACGATCCCGAATACCGCATCACCGGAGTCAACCGGGCAGCGGAAAAGCTCTTCGGCATGACCAGCGAGGAGATGCTGGGCAAGTACTGCCAGCAGGTCTTCCAGTGCTCGGTGTGCGAGCCCAACTGCGGGGTGCTGGTGGGCCTGAACCAGCCGCCGGCGGCGCCCAACTGCACGGTCCGCCTGCATACCGATAACGGCATGGAGCGCCTGGTGGTGATGCGCACCAACCAGATGTTCGACGACGCCGGCCAACTCACCGGAGTGGTGGCGACCATCAAGGACATTACCGAGGAGGCGGCGCCCCAGAAACGCGAGGTGATCGCCGAATCGCCCTGCATGCGCGAGATGATGAACTTCGTGCGCCGCGTATCGGCCTCGGAGGCCACGACCATCCTGCTGGAAGGCGAGAACGGCACCGGCAAGGACCTGATCGCCAAGACCCTGCACTATCAGAGCGTACGCCAGGCGGAGCCCTTCATCGCCATCAATTGCGCGGCGATTCCGGAAACCCTGCTGGAAAGCGAGCTGTTCGGTTACGAAAAGGGCGCCTTCACGGACGCGCGCTCGCAGAAGCGCGGCATCTTCGAACTGGCCGACAAGGGCACCCTGTTTCTGGACGAAATCGGCGAGATTCCCCTCATGTTGCAGGCGAAACTGCTGCGCGTGCTGGAGGAGCAGACGTTCCGGCGGCTGGGCGGGCTGAAGGATATTCACCTGGATCTGCGGGTGATTGCGGCCACCAACAAGAACCTGCGCGAGGCCGTCAAGGAAGGCGCGTTCCGCCAGGACCTTTATTTCCGGCTCAACGTGATTCAGATTCTGATTCCGCCGTTGCGCGACCGCTCCGAAGACATCGTGCCGATGACGAAGTTCTTCATCGAGCACTATAATCGCAAGTTCAAGCGTAATATCGAGAACGTCACCGAGGGCGCGGCCAAGCTGCTGATGGCGCACGATTGGCCGGGCAATGTGCGCGAACTGCGCAACGCCATCGAGCGGGCCATGATCCTGGAGGAAGGCCCGTCGATCACGGCGGCCAGCCTGCCGATCGCCATCGCGCGGCCGGATGGCGACGGTCAACTGGCGGCGACTCCTTCCGGCGGCGAGATGCCCACCAACGGACTCTCCCTGGAAGACAACGAACGCAGCCTGCTGGTGCGCGCCCTGGAGAAGACCGAAGGCAACCAGACGCAGGCCGCCCGGCTGCTGCGCATCACCCGCGACACCCTGCGCTACAAGATGAAGAAGTTCAACTTGCGGTAAGAAGGTTTCTCGCAGATACGCGAAGATCGCCAAGAAAGCAAATGAGATAAGTGTTTCTTTGCGAGCTTTGCGTCTTGGCGAGAAACATGCTTTTTTTCTCGGCCCTCTCGGCCCTTACTTCCGGCGCCGGTACATCCGCCACTGCGCCGATTCCGCTACCGGTACGAAACGGCGCTCCATCTCGCGATAGTAGTAGATCATCATCCCCGCCCAAATGGGATCGATCTGCTCGTGTTCTTTTGGGTACAT
>JADGNS010000329.1 GCA_017883355.1 Candidatus Solibacter sp. | reverse complement strand
GCGGCGTTTCTGGCGGTCTCGTCAGAGTGCCCCTCAAGAAGTCGGCCGGCGAACCGCTCGGCAAACAGATGGTCGAAGGCGTCAACGCCGAAGGCACGCGCGAGGTCTCCACGATCGCAGCCGGCGCCATCGGCAATGACCGTCCGATTCAGGTATCGACCGAATCCTGGTACTCCGCCGAGCTACAGATGAATGTCATGACCAAACACAGCGACCCGCGGACCGGCGACGAGAACTTCCGCCTGACCAACATCAGCCGCAGCGAACCCGCCGCTTACCTCTTCCAGGCCCCCACCGGTTACCAGATCACCGATCGCAAGTAATACCAGCCTCCCCGCCGGCCTCCCTGGAGTCCGGCGGGGATCTCCTACGCCGAAGCCATCCGCAGTACCTTCCCCGTGTTCCGCCCCTGCATGCTCTCCACCCGGCCCTCGTTCCTTTCACAATTCTCCGGCCGGATCGCCGCCCGGAACACCGTGTGCGCCAGTTCCCTCGCATTCGGCAGCGCGACATGATCCCACCACGCGTCGTGGGGCGAGACTCGCGTCCACTCCGCGGCGTTGCCCGGCGCGCAGATCGCTTTCATCCCGTCCTGCCCCCCAGCCGTCAGCCGGTTGGCCGAGGTGAACATTTCCAGTTGCACGCGCCCGTACCTGGAATAGCGAGTCCGCCGTTCCAGCCAAACCATGGGAATCTTCAACCGCCAGCACCACAATCCATACGCGTGGACGAGCGCCTGATTGTCCGTGCAGCGTGCGTCCAGATATCCGTTTTCCCACGCCTTTCGCAGGCGCGTCCGCTCACGACCGTTCATGCCAGTCTATCGGCAGGTCCCCGCGAAAACTGTACTCAAGCGTGGGACAGACGCTTTCGTCTGTCAACCCGTATGTGCGAGCGCCATCTCTCTACCGGCACCGGTTGTCGCGCAAGGTGTTCCAAGCGGGGGAAATGCCGGGCGCGGAGCCGATGCAGCGCCGATCCATTTCATACCCGCTGATTTCGTTCTCCTCGATCCGGTTGCCGCGCGACGGCGCGGGGCGTTCCGCGCCTCTTCCCAAATAGATTCCGCTACGAAACAGATCCGGCTCGCCCGCCGTGTAATAACAGCCGCAGTGCGCGGTATTCAAATTCAGCAAGCGGTTGCGCCGGATCACGTGGCCCTCGCCGATGACGAAGATGCCGCCGTATTTCACGCCGTCCAGCACATTCTCTTCAATCCGCACGTTGCGCGACTGCATGTCGGGATTGGTATTGTTCATGACGATGCCGTACCCGGCAACGTCCATGCAGACATTCCCCCGCACCTCGCCATCGTGAAAACCGTCGAGGTCGATGCATTTGCCGTTGATCCCGGAAAACTGATTGCGCGCGTAAATCGAGCGGTCCACGTTGCCCGCCGTGTCCACGGCCACCGGAATGGCGCGCCCCTCCACGTCCACAGCCTCCTCCGGAAAGCCGATGCGCGTCCCGCTATTTCCTTCCACCCGCACCTCCGTCGCGTGCCCAACCTGGAGCGCGTCGCGGCCGATGGTGTCGAAGCGATTCTCCGCGAACACGCCGCGGGCGTTGCGCGCCGAGGTATACAACGAGTGCGTCCAGATCCCGTTGCCCCGAATATTGCGCATCTCGCACCGCGTGACGCGGAAATCGCTCGTGCCCTCTTCCAGCAGGATGCCGCCGGTGGTATTGTTGCGCCCCGCCGGGTTGCGCGATCCGCTGTCGGCCACCCGCACGCCATCGATCGCCACTTGCCGCGACCGGCTCACCAGCACGGCGAACCCCGCGATCTCGCGGAAGCGCACGTCCTGGATCGCGAGGTGGCTCACGCCCTCCGCCAGTACGCCGTTGCCCGGCGTGAAGCGCGCGAATGGCACGTCGTAACCCGGCAGTCCGAAGCGGGATTCGAGCTTCTCGCGGTTCCCGTCCACCGCGAAATCGCGCAAGAGCACGTGATTGCCGCGCACCACGATCAACGCGCGGCCGTGGAAATCCGCCGCCGCGCGCAGCACAGATCCCGATGCCGCGCCGCGCACTTCCGCGCCCTCCTCCAGCACCATCTCCCCGTGGAGTTCGATCGTCCCCGGCGCCAGTTGCACGCTCCTGCCGTGCGGCCAGGGCGCCAGCAGAAAGGCGGCGGCCGTCGCCACCAGGCTCGCCGCCAGAGCCCTCGTCAACTACGCCACCTCGATCTCTAGCGGCGCAAATTTCCGTTTGCCCAGGCTGACCAGCACTTCGTGCGCCCCGCGAGCGACCTGTGGAGGCAGCCGGAAATTAAACTCGTAGCGCTGCGAGATCGGGTCCGCGCAGAAGCTCTCGGTTTCGAGCACATCCAGCCCTTCCACGGTGGCGTGGAATTGCGCGGCGTCAGCCACTTCGTGCATTGTGACTTTCACCGAGCCCGTTACGATGCGCGTTCCCGAAAGCAGGTTGATGCCGTCGGTGACAGTGGTGACGCGCGGCACGCTGGGGCCCGCGGGCATGATCCGCACCCACGCCGGCTCCGCCACCGCCTGGCCCAGCCATACGATTTCCACCGGCACCATGCCGGTGCGCAAGCCTTCTGGCAGCGCCACATTGACCTGCGCGATGCCGTCTTTTTCCGGCTCGCCGATATAGATCGGGCGGCACTCGTGTCCATCGGCGGTCACCGTCATGTGGTTCAAATCGGCTTCGTCCGGCAGCCCTTCCACCCACAGAGAGAGCGCCGCCAGCGGCCCCCGCACCGGCGCCACGGCTTCCCCGGTCTGGGCGTTGCTGACGCGGCGGATCACCGCCGCGGGCGGCGCCCCCCGCCCGGCCAATGACGCCGTCCAGCCCGCCGGACGCTTGCGGCAGGTGATCCACATGTACTGCGTCCAGATCTGCTCCACCACCAGCAACTGCATGTCCTGGTCGCGCGCAAATTGCTTGATTTCGTCCTGGGTGATGCGCACGCCGCTCCAAGTGTCGTACTGTTTGGCGTGCGGCGGCAGTCCGTTCATCTGGCAGCGCAGGATGCCGCCGGTCTTCAGTACGCGCCGCGCTTCGCGCAGGTAGTTGAAAACCACCTCCCGGCTGGGGATGTGCTGAAAGACGGCATAGGAATAGACGAAGTCGAACTTCTCGTCGGGAAACATTGCCAGGTCCGAACCCGAGCTGTGATGCGGGTGTGCGTTGGGCGTGCCGCGCAGCCGATCCTCGGCCAGGCGGATCATCTCGTCGGAGACGTCCACCCCGTGGATCTCGCTGAAACTGCGGCTCATCGGCCGCATCAGGCGTCCCGGACCGCAGCCGATCTCCAGCGCCGCATCCCTGCCGCGCACCCGCTTCAGGTCCCATTGCAGGCCCTTCACAACGTCGGTGGCGGTGGAGAAAAACTCGTCGTCATCCTGCTCGCGACGGCCGAAAGCTACGTAATAGTAAGCGTCTTCGCCGGCGCGCTCGTTCCAGTCCGCGCGCATGCGCTCTAATACTTTGGGATCTTCCATCGTTGCAGTTGTTATTCTAACGTTTATGTCCCTTGCATTTCGCAACGTCACATGCGCGCCCCTGGACAACCTGGACGTCGTAGCGCCGGATGGAACCGTGGTCGGCATCATCGGCGAGAACGGCTCTGGCAAGAGCCTCCTGTTACGGCTCGCCGCCGGGATGGAAACTCCCACGTCCGGCTCCATTAAGGCCTCTGGTGACGCCCGTTGGTTGGGTCCCGACGATGCCCTGAATCTCGCGCCCGCGCCGGTCCTGCTCATCGACCGCACCTTCGGCCACCAGGATCTGGTCGTGCGGGAGCGCGCCGCCGTAGCGCTCGACCGCATCCGCCGCGCCGGAGCCACCACGCTCGTGGTGTCCCACGAAGAGGAACTCATCCGCCGGCTCGCCGACGAAGTCTGGTGGCTGCACGAGGGCAAACTGGCCGGCCGCGGCGATCCCGAGGAAATGCTGGCGAAGTATCGCAAGCACGTCGCCGCCCGCCTGCGCGCCTGGGGCGAGAGCATCACCCCGCCGCTGGCCCCCACGGTCCGCCGCGGCGACGGCCGCGCCGAAATCCTGCGCGTCGAGACCGTGGGCGAGAGTGGCAAGCCCACCATGGTCTGGCGCAGCGGCGAGCGCGCCGTGGTGCGCGTGGCCGTGCGCTTCCGCGAGGCGGTAGCCGATCCGGTCGTGGGCATCATGATCCGCACCCGCATCGGGCTCAACGTCTACGGCACCAACACGGAGCTGGAGCAACTCAAGCTCGGTCCCTGCTTAGCCGGCAATACCTTGGAACTGGCATTTGCCTTCTGGTGCGAACTTTGCCCCGGGGAGTATACCCTCACCGTGGCGTCGCACGATCCCGACGGCGTCTGGCACGATTGGCTGGAGGACGCCGTCGCATTCAACGTCAGCGACTCGCGCTACACCGCGGGTGTCGCGAACCTGCACGCCCAGGTGAGTCTGCTGGGGCGGAGTTAGCTGCGGGCCGCCTTCTACAGGTAGGGATAGAATGGGATTATGGTGCTGACCCAACAGGAAGAATCGCTAATCAGCGTGGTTCGCGCGCTCCCGCCGGAAGAAGCTGGGAAGGTTCTGAACTGGGCTCATCAATTGGCCGATCTCGCGGGCGGACGCACGGTCGAGTGGTCCGATTCCTGGACTGACGAGGATCTCGCCGAAGCGACGGCGGCCGCTGTGCACCGCTTCGAGGATCGGGAGCGGAAAGACCATTGAATCCCGGCGATGTCGTCGTAGGCGCGTTTCCCGGCGCGCAGGTGACGAAGACTCGTCCCGCAGTGGTGCTATCGACGGAAGAATACCATCGACACAGGCCCGACGTGGTGGTGGGCCTGATCACAACACAGAGTCCGTCGCCCTTGGCTCCGACCGATTGTGCATTGCATGATTGGAGACAAGCGGGGCTGCGTGCAGCGTCGTACTTCGGGCTGTTTCCGGTCACTCTATCCCAACGCGAGGTTCGTTTGATCGGAAGACTCTCCGATGCAGACTGGGCGTCGGTGCGGGTGTGTTTTAAGGTCGGGTTTGGCGGCGAGTAGTTTTCCTGCGACACCGATCGCACCGCCGGCTACGCGCCGGCCCGACGTTTCGGGAGAGGGGCGGCGCGCTGGATTGCGGAGAGTCAGCGCGGCCTGAAGCGTGACCTGCCAAGGGCGCCGGCGGCTGCCACGCCAAGCATCACCAGCGCACTCAGCCCGAGGCAGATCTTTCGCTGAGCGCCGCCATCGAAGCTCAGGTCGATCTCGCACCGCCCGTCGCATGACGGATGCAACGTGATCAGCCCGATTCCATCGCGCGTCACCGCTGCCGGCCGCCCGTTGGCGCTGGCGACCCATCCCGGATCGTAGGTCACCTGTAGCGCCACAACCTGGCCGGGATGCGCCTCCGTGGCAATCCGAGCACGGATGTTGGACTGCCAGGAGAAATCGGCCAGGGGTAGCGCGGGATTCTCCATGGCCGCCACGAAGCGAGCCACCTCCGGCACATCCAGGCCGTGAATCGGCGTCCGCATCACGACGGCATCGGCGGGAATTACATGGGCCAGCGACGTAGAGCGCTGCGGGACCGCGTAGATGGAATCGTCCTCATCATGCCACAGCAGCGGGAGCACGCCGTCGAACTTGCGGGGGTTGCGGATGGGCTTGTAGTTTTCCCGGCTTCGCGGGCCCGGCACGGTGATGGCGTGGCAGCCGTAGGCTTTCAGCCAGAGGATGGAATACTCCGCGTCGCGGTCTCCCGCGCTCTGGCCCGTATAAATGGTGTAGACGGCGATTTCCGCCGTCCAGTTCGGCGAGAAGGGGTCGTGTCCCGCACCGAGTTGCGGGTTATCGGTGAAGACGTTGAACCAGGTGCCCTCGTCGCCCGAGACCATGGTGCGCAGCCCTTTGAGGTTAGCGTCGATCCACTTGGCCGTCTTGTATTGGATGGTTTGGGTCATATCGATGGAGCGGATGAGGCCGGTCGCGTAGTCGCTATAACAGAGGGCCTGCCAGGCCAGAAACGCCAGGAACAGCGCCAGTGCGGCGGCGCGCGCCCGCGGATGCACCAGCGCCAGCACATGCCGGGCACCGAAGACCGCGGCCAGGCAGAGTCCCATTTCCATTTCCAGGTGATACCGCTCCGGTTGCGGCAGGATGGCAATCTTGGCGAAGTGGGCCA
>JADGNS010000328.1 GCA_017883355.1 Candidatus Solibacter sp. | reverse complement strand
GTGGAAAAGATGCTCGACTTCTTCGACCGTCTGCGAAAGGCCGAGACGGAGCAGGCGGCCCATCGTCCGGTGCCCCACGTGGAAACCCGCTTCACCGAGGGCGAAGTCAACGATTACATGACCTACGCCTTAAAGACCACGCCGCGCCCCGGCGTCAAATCGATTCACGTCGAGTTCACCGACGGGAACTACATCGCCACCACCGTGATGGCGGACCTGGACGCCCTCGAAAAATGGAAGCCGGGGACCATTCCGGGCGCGCTGCGCTGGGTGTTGAGCGGCACCAAATCGCTGCGCGTGGACCTGCGGTTCCGGCAGACCACGGACAAGCTCGTCGGGCTCTCCGTGGAGAAGGCGTACTATCAGGACATCCGCATCCCCGCGCTGGTAGTGGAAGAGATGATGAAAATCCTGGCGGCGCGCCAGCCGGAGCACTACGATATGAACCACCTGACGCTGCCCATGGGGCTGAAGAGGATGTGGACCACCGGCCACTCCATCAGCGCCATGAACTGACAGGACGGATGACTTAAGTCTTAGGGAGAGAAAGAGGGAACTGCACTCATGAGACCAGTTTTGTGGATTGGCGCTGCGCTTCTTGTTGGATCGGCCAGCGCTTGGGGGCAGACGCCCGTGATCTCTTTGGTCACGGACGCGCGGGGTAATCCCGTCATTTGTCCGAGTGGTGGTGCGCAGATCTTCGGTACCTGGCCCGTGGACGCGGCGCGCAATTGGGCCGTCACCGTGGGCGGCAAGCCGGGGCGCGTTTCGTCCTCGTGGATTGTCAGTAACGTCGCCGTGGAACTGGATATCGAGGTGCCGGCAGATGTCCCGGTGGGCAACTCGACGGTGGTGATCTCGCATTTGGGGACCGCATCGAACGCCTTTCCCGTGACGGTGGTCCCGGTGGATCCGGTGATGGGCTTCGATCCCTATAGCGCGTTCGACCACCTCAGCGGCGTGGCGATTACGGCCACGTCTCCCGCCGCTCCCGGGGACACCGTCACCACGTTCATGACGGGATTGGGCCTGACCACGCCGGTGGTGGCGACCGCGACTTCCACCACGACCTTCAGCCCCACCGCCCAGACGACTACCGTGACAGTGGCGGGCGAGCCGGCTACGGTGCAATTCGCCGGGTTCTACCCGGGCGGGCAGACGGGTACGTATCAGGTGAGCTTCGCCGTCCCAGCCGACGTATCCGCCGGACCGCAACCGGTGGTGGTGTCCATCGGCGGCGTCAGCAGCAATACGCAGACCCTCTTCGTCGGGACGCAGGCTTTGTCCGGGCAGCCGGTGATCAGCGCGGTCGCCAATGGCGCGAGTTTCGCCACCAGGACGCCCGTCTCGCCGGGTTCCTTCGTTTCCATCTTTGCCAGCGGATTGACGGGCCCGGATAATCTCTCCGCCTTTCCCAATACGACGGTGAACGGAATCAGCGTGCTGGTGAACGGCAAACTGGCGCCGATCTTCGCCCTGGCCGCTTCGGCGGGACAGATCAACGCGCTGGTGCCGACGGATGCGGATATCGGGGCCAGCTTACAGATCGTCGTGCAGAATCGGAACGGACCGTCGAAGTCGACGACGGCCGTCGGCGGGGCCGCCGGGCCAGGCATCTTCCTGGTACCGGACCCGGCCAGCAGCACGCGCACCAACGCCGCGGCGACGGTGGCCAATTCGGCGTGGCTCGTGATCCCGGCATCGCAGGCGAGGGCGCTAGGGCTGCCGGCCTGCGCGGGGCTCAGTCCCACGGCCTCCTGCGGCCAACCGGCGCACCCTGGGGACTTCGTGCAGCTCTACGTCACAGGACTGGGAAAAGCTACGCCGAACGGCGACCCGAACGGCGCCGTCCTGCCAACGGGACAAGTGGCGCCGCTCAGCGGCAGTCCGCTCTACGCAACGGTGGCCACGCCCACGGTCACGGTTGGCGGCGTGGCGGCGAAGGTGGTGTTCTGCGGCCTGGCGCCGGGCTTCGCGGGGCTCTACCAGGTGGATTTCCAGCTTCCGGCCAACGTAGCGACTGGCGACAATGTGGCACTGGGGATCACGATGCCCGGCAGTTCCACGGCGACCGCCACGATCGCCATCGCCGCGCCGTGAGCGCGCCTTCGATGGCGCCGCGGAATCCGCTAAGACAGTGAACCGATGGTCGCCAACCTGCGCGGCGGTTGATTACTGCCAGGGTTCTCTATCCCCACCTCACACCGAAAGCCCGATGGGCGCCACAATGTCCCGGTACGCCGCCTCCTGTTTGAGCGAGTCGAACCGTGGGTCCACATTCAGCCAAATCAGGCCGCGCGCGCGTTCTTCCACTGCTTTCGCCAAATGATCCAGCGCCGCCTGCGATTCGCCCAACCCCAGGTATGCCGTGGCCAACGCCAGGGGCGAAAGGTACCCCTCGGCAGCCACCGCGCAAAGCCGCGCCAGAATGTTGCGCGCCGCCGTCTGCTCTCCCATCATGCCGTGACAGTGGCACCAGTCGGCCAGTACCGCGGGGGTTTTGCCGCTGGCCGCATAGGCGCGCTCGAAACATTCCAGGGCCTGCGGAAACTGCCGCTTGGATTCGTACACCCGCGCCATGGTCCAATGCGCGTGGTAGAAATTCGGGTCCAGCTCCAGGGTCGACTGCAATTGCTGCAGCGCCGCCGCATAGCGGCGCGAGCGGTAGAGACATCCGCCCAAAGCAGTGCTGACCAGCGGAGCCAGCGGATCCAGTTCCACCGCCAGCTTGATCTCCTCCAGCGCCTCGTCCAGCCTCTGGAGCGGCGTCAGGAAATCCAGCGCGTGGTGAAAGTGCAGGTCGCTCGTAGCCGAGCCCAGCGCGAAGGCCTGTTGGAAGTCGTGCCGCGCCTGCTCCCAGTTCCAGTCGAAGCCGGTGGCGATGGCCGCCCGCAGGCACCAGGCCTGGGGCAGCGCCGGCTCGATGCGCAGCGCCGTTTCCAGTGCCGCCTTTGCCATCGGCATGACATTCTTGGGAAGCTCCAGGCCATACCAGCCCTGCAACGCGTAGCAATCCGCCAGGCCCACGTGGGCCAGCGCGTAATTGGGCGCCAGGTTGAGCGCCTGCGAGAAATGGCGCAGCGCATCGGCCACCCCCGCCGCCGTCTGCTGATTAAACGAGTGCCGCGCTCGCAGGTACAGTTCATGAGCGTCGAAATTGCTGGTGTGGCCTCGCAAGGGCGACGGCTCGAAGTCCGCCCCCAGCCGCTTCCTCAGATTCTCCAGAATGGCGCCGGTCAACTTATCCTCGACATCGAAGACGTCCTTCAAATTGCAGTCGAAGCGCTCCGACCACATCTGGTATCCGTCCGCCGCTTTGACGAGTTGCGCCGTCACCCGTAACCGATCGGCGCTCCGCCGGACGCTTCCCAGCACCAGCGCGCCGACGCGCAGGCGCCGGCCCACGTCCCGCAGGTCCAGCGCGGCCGATTTGAATTGGAATACCGAAGCCCGCGACACCACCCGCAGCCCGCGAACCTGGGTCAGTGCGTTGATGATCTCTTCGGTCAGGCCATCGCTCAGGTACTCGTTCTCCGGACTGGGGCTCATGTTGACAAACGGCAGCACCGCCACCGCGTGCACGCGCTCGCGTTCGTTGGAGAGTCGAATCGAGGTCGCGCCGCCGCTGGAAGCGCCGATGGACGACCCGCTCCGTGCGTTCTCTCGTTGAATTTCCATCAGGTCCGCCATCAGGTCCTCGATCGCCTGGTAGCGCTCCTCGGGATTCTTCGCCAGCGCTTTGTCGATCACCTCGTCGAGCTCCGGCCACACGCCCGTGCGCAACGAGGAAATCGGCGGCGGATACTCGTTCAGAATGGAATGGATCAGGCGCGCTTGCGGACCGGCGAACGGCGGCTGGCCGGATATGGCTTCATAGAGCACCACGCCCAGCGCCCATATGTCGGTGCGGTTGTCGGCCAGGTTGGATTCAAAGCGCTCCGGCGCCATATACGCCGGCGTTCCCATGACGCCCAGCGTCTGCGTGGTATCTTCGGCTCCCGACAAGGTCGCCAGTCCGAAATCGAGCAGCTTGGCGCGATTCCTGGCGTCCACCATGATATTCGAGCTCTTCACGTCGCGATGGATAATCTGGTGCTTGTGCGCCTCGCTCAGCGCATCGGCCACCTGCAACACAATCGAGATGCCTGGCCCGATGTCCAGCGGCCCGGCCGCAATCAGGTCCTTCAACCGCGAGCCGTGGCACAGTTCCATGGCGATGAACAATTTCCCGTCTTCATTGACCACATCGAAGACCGTACAAATATTCGGGTGATTGAGGGACGCCGCCGACCGCGCCTCGCGCAGGAAGCGCTGCCGGCTCTGGTCGTCGGCCACCAGGTGCGGGTTCAGGAATTTCAGAGCCACCGGCCGGCCAAGCTTGGTATCGTCGGCCTTATACACTACGCCCATGCCGCCCGCCCCCAATTTCTCGGTGATGACGTAGTGCAGTATGGTGGACCCAATCACGATGGACGATTCCCAGGTTTCATTGATTATACCCATACGGTCCTGCAAACACGCGACATTCCTCCGCGATCTCCGCTGTCTCCGCGCGTACCCTGCACTACACTGACCTTATTGCGGGTCTTTGGTCTTCTCTGCGCTGGCCTGTGACTTCCTCTCTCGATGGCATATGGTCACGCGGTGATGGGTGTGAGTTGATAGCCGAGTTCTTTGGCCCTTGCCTTCAGACTCGCGATACGATTGGCTTGGTATCGCCGTTCGTATGCCGCTGCACCTTCATCCACGTACGGCTGCCCCCACCGGAGCAGGCGGTAGATTATCGTGGCCAGTTTCCTGGCAGTGGCAAATACCGCCACATCTCCTCCGATCCGTCGTGCCATCTGGCGGTAGTACGCCCCCAAGGCCGTCTCGCTGTGACGCAGCGATGTGGCCGCCATCCGCAGCGCCGCCCCCACCCGAGTGCTCGCGCTGTTGCGCTTCTTCTTCTTCACCGGCTTGCCGGCGCTCGTCGGGTTGTGCGGTGCCAGCGTTACATGCTTTACGAACTGCTTCTCGGTGGGAAAACAGCTCAAGTCCGGTCCGTATTCACTGAGCACCACTTGCACTGTTTCCACCCCGATGGCGTCGATCCCCGTCAGATCCACTCCGCTCATCCGGTACAAAGCTTGGCGCATAGGCTCTTCCCCATGCCTCTGGATCGCTTGCCCTTTCTTTGGATTCTTCACCTTCGGCACTGCTTGTCCCCGGCACTCCTCCCGCTCCATCTCCGCCAGCTTGCGCAGAATCTCCTTCTCGTAGTCGGTGATCCGCTCCTGGATGCTGTCGTACATCTTCAATCCCTGACCCAGGCTGAACAAGTGATCCTCCCGCCAGTGCCCGCTCAATTGCTCGGCAATCTCCTCCTTGCTCTTGCGGCAGCGTGGATCCCGCAGTTCCGCCAGTTTCCGCGCGTCCCGCTCGCCGGCGACGATCGCTCGCACGATGGCCATCCCCGTTACCCCGTCGATGTCCGATACCGCCCGGTGCACTCGCACGTTCATCTGGTCCAGGCTCTTCTGCATCCTCCGCAACCAATCGCCCGCCTCGGCCACCAGGTTTCCTTTGTCCCGCACCAAGGTCCGCAACATGCACACCGCTTCCTTCGGCCGGAACGAGCCCATCAACAACCCGCAACTGTGCAGCCGCTGAATCCATTCACAGTCGAATGGATCCGACTTGTTGTCGCGCCCTGGCACTCGCGCCAACTGTCGCGTGTCTACCAGCCTCACCTCCAAGCCCTCCGCCTCCAATACCTCATGCGGTGCGATCCAATAGACTCCCGTGCTCTCCATCGCCACCGATTCTACCTTTCGCGCGTTGAGCCACTGCGCCATCCGGATCAATTCCGACGTCGTGGCTCCGAAATCGGCCACTTCTCGACCGCCTCCCTCTACCGTCGGGGCGCACACCCAGTGCTGTTCGCTCCCCAGATCAATACCCGCCACCTTGTGCCGAACTACCGGCAGCCCTGCGATTTGCCGCGCACTGCCAGCGTTATCCTTGCGCTTGTCGCTGTCCTGCATCTTCTCCACCTTTCCGGACACGACAGCCCAGGGCGGCCGATACGTAGATTCTGGCCTAGGGGAGTGCTCCAAGAGCCTCGCCAATGTTCAATCGCCTGCCTGGGGCC
>JADGNS010000327.1 GCA_017883355.1 Candidatus Solibacter sp. | reverse complement strand
CGATTCCACCGGCAAAATCGACGGCCTCGATTTGACATAAGGAGGAGCGCGCCGCATGCGTCCCGGCGTGATTCCGGCAGCCATCGTGCTCGCTGCCGTGGCTGCGGCTGCCGCGCTCGCCCAGCGATTCGGCGGCGGATTCGGCGGCGGCATCCGCCACGGCGACGAAGGTCCGCGCCCCGACTTCCCCACCGGCGCCGAATTCCATTTCATCCGCACCGAGTACACCGACCTTCCGCAATTCCACCGGCGCTTTGGATTCGCCTCGCGTGGCGCCACCGGAGACGGCTGGTGGATGGTGGATTGGCCCGATGCCGACGAGCACTTCTCCATGGGCGTCCAGCGCCTCACCCGCATACACACCGGCGATCCGCGCCACCTGCGGCTCACCGATCCCCACCTCTTCGACTATCCCTGGATCTACGCCACGCAGACCGGATGGTGGGGCTTGAGCGATGCCGAAACCAAGGGTCTGCGCGAATACCTGCTGCGCGGCGGCTACCTGGTGGTGGACGATTTCTGGGGACCCGAGCAGTGGGAGATCTTCCGCCTGACCATGGACCGCGTGTTACCCAACCGCCCTATCGTGGATCTGGCGCACAGCGATTCCGTGCTGCACGTGCTCTACGATATCGAGGAGAAGGACCTCACCTGGATTCCCGGCACGCGCCATCTGCGCCGCGGCCCGGGCGGCGGCATCACCGTGCAGCAACCCGAAGGCACCGCCCCCGCCTGGCGCGCCATCTTCGACGACCGGAACCGCATGCTGGTGGCCGTCAATTTCAATACCGACGTCGGCGATGCCTGGGAGTACGCCGATTCCCCCGACTATCCCGAAGCCATGACCGCCCTCGCCTACCGCTACGGCATCAATTACCTGATCTACTCCATGACCCACTGAGGACAGTCAATGGAAGCAAAGTTTGGCGATGACTTTTATAGCAAACGTTCTGAGGGAGCGGTTGCTTGCTCAAACCGCCCCCCGCCGTCTCCCTACTGCCCGAAAACAGGCGACGGGCTTGCCAACGTTCAGAGAGGCAGCACCACCAGGCGCGCGCCCGTGAACGTGGTCGGAAAAGGCGCCGTGAAGATCACCTTTCCGGTCGTATCCAGAATTTCGAGAACGATCTTCCCGGTTGCGGACAAACCGTCGTCGCTCAGCGTTAATGTTCCACGAACTCGATGAGTGTTGGCGAAAGCGCCGGAGCTATCAAAAGTGTCGGCCACGAACGTGAAGGCGAACTCATAGTTCCCGGTCCGCGACCATTGCCCAATCGTCGGGCCGCTATGCTGGTCGGTCGGCGATCCGGAAAGCGTGCCGTTCGCCAGGAACTGGGCCGTGCCCACGTAGACCGGTGGTTGCGCCGGCCCCGCCAGGAAACCCCGGAACATCCAGGTCCCGTCCAACTTGCTTACATCTTGACTGTATTCCGCCAGGGCGGTCCCCGGCAGCAACAGCACCGCTGCCATCAACAGACTCCAAAGTGTCCTCTTCATTGTGCATCTCCTTTTTCTTTTACCTGAAATCGCCGTCAATCGGCCAGCCCGATCATGCCGGATCCGGGCACGCCTGGGGCAGACAGATCCGGTGATCTCACAGTGAGAAGCGCCCATCTTGAGTGACTTACGGTCTGCTATGATTCGAGAACATGCTTGGTCAAACGGGCGTCCGGCGACCTCCTCCAGAGGCGATTCGCGCCGGGCTTGCGAGGATTTCCGCCAGCTCGGGATTTGCCAACTCCGAACGCATGCGCCAGTTCATCGGGTTCGTCGTCAACCAGACACTTGCGGGGGAAGCGGAGACACTCAAGGAGTATCTGGTCGGCGTCGAGGTGTTCGGACGCGCGGACTTCGACCCGCGCACCGATACCATCGTCCGGGTCGAGGCCCGCCGCCTGCGGAAGAAACTAGAGGAGTACTACGCGGCGGAAGGCCGGATTGACCCGGTGCTGATCACCCTACCGTCGGGGTCCTACGTGCCGGTCTTCGAGATCCGCGGCGTGCCGGTTGTCCCCGCCTCGCCCAAAGTCCTCCGCGGACGGCTAACGGTTCTTCTGGCCGTGGGGGCGGTGGCCATTCTCGCGCTCGCTCTGGGGGCTCTGTCACTGCTTCGGCGCCGGAATGGTCTGGCCGCTCCCATGGCCTCGGTTGCCGTCCTGCCGTTCTTGGACATGAGCCCGGCCAAGGATCAAGAGTCTCTGTGCGACGGCCTCGGCGAAGAGCTGATCAACGCCCTCTCCGCCGTCCCTGGGCTCAAGGTCGCCGCCAGAACGTCCACCTTCCGTTATAAGGGCAGAGCCGACGACATCCGGCGCATCGGAGCAGATCTGGGCGTGGAGCATATAGTGGAAGGCAGCATCCGTACTTCCGGGAAACGCCTCCGCGTGACTGCCCAATTGGTCCGTGTGCGGGACGGCTATCACGTCTGGTCGCGCGAATTCGATCGGGAGTTCACCGAGATCTTCGCCGTACAGGAAGAACTGGCCCGCGCCGTGGCCGCGAGTGTCGGCGCGGAACTCGGAGCCGGGATCACCGTCATCCGCTCCAGCAACATCGAGGCTTATCGTTTGTATCTGGAAGGCCGCCATTATTGGCGTCAATTCCTGCCGGGATCCACCGCTCAAGCGGTCGCTTACTTCCAACAAGCCATCGACTCGGATCCAGCCTTCGCTCCCGCTTATGCCGGTCTTGGCGATTCGTATATGCAAATGGGTGTCTACCACATGGGGCCTGCTCCCGAGCTCATGGAAAAAGCGCGGCAGGCCGCAACCCGTGCGCTCACCCTGGAATCGCATTCGGCCGAAGCCGAGACTACGCTGGGCGCAGTCAGCGCTTTTTATGATTGGGACTGGAAGGCGTGTGAGCGGCATTTCCGTCGCGCCGTCGATGCCCAGCCCAACGATATCGACGCGCACTGGCTCTTCGCCACGACGTGCTTGGCTCCTCAGGGGCATCTGGAGGAAGCCCTCGCCGAAGCACGCCGCGCCGCCCTTCTCGATCCGCTTTCCCCGCTCACTCACGCCATGGTAGGAGCCGTGCTTTGGTATCGCCGGGAGTTCGATCCGGCTCTGGCGGAGCTCGATGAGGCGCTTCGTCTGGATCCGTCTTACGTCCAGGCTTCGCTGTTCAAGACGTTCGTTCACCTCTCGCGAAGCCACTTCGATCTGGCTGCCGCCACCGGCGTTTCCGGCGAATGGCGGATCTACATCCAAGCCAGGCGCGGAGACACCACCGGGGCCCAGGCGGAGCTCGCCAGACTCGTGGCCGCGTCCGGCAACCCGCTCGCGATCGCCGGCGGCTACGCCGGTCTCGGCCAGGCGGATAACGCCTTATCCTGGCTCGAAAAAGCCGCCGAATTGAAAAGCCCCCAGATGATCTGGATTGATTTTCAGGCGCCCTTCGATGCATTCCACGGCGCAGCACGCTATCGGGCCATCCGGACCCGCATGCATCTGCCGTAGTTCTTCGAAGAATGCCGGTCGAATACCGGCATGGCGGGACGGCTCTACGCCGCCCAGTCCACGCTCGTCAGCTTTTCCCAGGTGGCCGCCAGATCTTCCGGCAGGACCCGCGTCTCAGCGGTCACCGACATGAAGTTGGTGTCGCCGGTCCAGCGCGGAAGAATGTGCATGTGCAGGTGGTTGGCGATCCCCGCGCCGGCGCTTTGGCCGAGGTTCATCCCAATGTTCAGGCCATCCGGCCGATAGATCGCGCGCAGGTGCTTTTCGCACTCGCGCGCCAGGCGCATCATCTCCACGAGCGCGGGCTCCGCCAGGTCCTGCAGCGTGTCGACATGCTGGAACGGCACCACCATGACATGGCCATTGGTGTAGGGAAAACGGTTGAGGATGATGAAATTGTGTGTCGCCCGGTGGACGATGAGGTATTCCCGGTCGTCGGAACCGCCCGCGGCAGTGCAGAAGACGCATCCCGAGGCGGGGACCGCCTTAGTCACGTACTGAAAACGCCACGGGGTCCAGAGATAATCCACGTTACGGGTTGGGAACCTGCTCGGGCGCAACGGGAGCCGGCGCGGTCGCCGGGACGGGGGTGGCGGAGCTATTGACCACGTCCTTCAATTCCTTGCTCGGCTTGAAATACGGGATCTTCTTAGCGGGGACTTCCACCCGGGCGCCGGTCTTGGGGTTGCGGCCAATGCGAGGCTGGCGTTGGCGTGTGCGGAAACTGCCGAATCCGCGGATCTCGATCTTGTCGTTGGCCCGGAGGGAACGTACGATGCTGTCGAAAATCGCCTCCACGATGACTTCGGATTCCTTCCGGGTCATCTCGACCACACGGGAGACTTCTTCAATCAGATCGGCCTTCGTCATCGCATTCTCCTGGATTGAAAAACTGGCATGAAATCGCAGTATCTCCTGAATTTAAAAGATTTGCAACCTATTCGTGGCTGCGATCCTTCAAACTCAGGACTTCCTCAATGGTGCTGGTGGCGGCGGCAGCCTGGCGCTGGTAGTCTTCCAGGCGGTTCTTTTCTTCGTCGTCGGTCACGGCGCGCAGGCTGAGCCCGATCTTCTTTTCCGCTTCGCTCATCTTGATGATTTTGTAATCGTGCTCATCGCCCACGTGCATGGGCGGCTCCTCGGCGCCGCGGCGCCCGGTATAGCCCGGCACTTCGGAGAAATGGCACAGGCCCTCCACGCCTTCGGCCAACTCCACAAAGGCCCCGAAACTGGCCAGACGGCAGACGCGGCCATGCACCGTGTCGCCCACCTGGTGGTTTTGGAAATAGCTCTCCCAGGCGTCGGGCTGCAATTGTTTGATACCGAGGGAAAGGCGGTGCGACGAGGAATCGATATTCAGAATCACCGCCTGCACAATCATGCCCTTCTTGAGGATTTCGCTGGGATGCTTGACGCGCTTGGTCCAGGACAGATCGCTCACGTGCACCAGGCCGTCGATGCCTTCCTCGATTTCGATGAAGGCGCCGAAATCGGTCATATTCCGCACCCGGCCCTCCACCACGCTGCCCACGCTGTAACGGCTGTCGATGGTGGTCCAGGGGTTGGGTTCAAGCTGTTTGAGGCCGAGCGAGATGCGGCGGTCCTTGGAATGCACCTCCAGAACCACGGCTTCCACCTGATCGCTGGCCTTGACCACCTTGGAGGGGTGTTTCATGCGTCGCGACCAGGTCATCTCGCTGATGTGGATGAGGCCTTCCACGCCGGCTTCCAGTTCCACGAACGCGCCGTAATCGGTGACGTTGACCACGCGGCCGATCACGCGGCTGTCCACCGGGTAGCGCTCCAACACCGTGTCCCACGGGTCCGGTTCCAGTTGCTTGATGCCGAGCGATACGCGTTCCTTACCGCGGTCGAACTTGAGAATCTTGACGGTGACGTCCTGGCCCACCTGCAGCATCTCCGAAGGATGCGTGATGCGGCCGTAGGACATGTCGGTAACGTGCAGCAGGCCATCGATTCCGCCGAGATCGATGAAGGCGCCGTATTCGGTCAGGTTCTTGACCGTGCCCACCACCGAGGCGCCCTCGGAGAGATGTTCCAGCGTAACGCTCTTGCGCGAATTGATCTCGTCCTCCACCGCCAGCTTGCGCGAAACCACCACGTTGCCGCGGCGCCGGTTGAGTTTGATGATCTTGACCGGGATGTCCTGCCCGATGAGAGAATCCAGATTGTGCACGGGGCGCGGATCGGCCTGCGAACCGGGCATGAACGCCTTGACGCCGACATCCACGGCGAGCCCGCCTTTCACGCGGCCGAGCACGCGGCCGGAGAGGATCAGTTGACCGTTGGAAGCTTTTTCGAGATCGTCCCAGACGCGCAGGCGCGCGGCTTTGGTGTGGGAGAGCAACTGGTAGCCTTCCACATGTTCGCTGCGGTCGATCATGACGTCGACCACATCGCCGCGCTTCACCGTCACCTCGCCGGTGGGGGACTGGAACTGTTCGATGGGGACGATGCCTTCGGACTTGTATCCGAAGTCGATGATGACGTCTTTGGCGGTGATGCCGAGGACGGTGCCTTGGACCACTTCGTCAGCCGCCGGCGGGGCGAACTGACTGTAGTCTTCGAGCAGGTGCTCGTAGCTCTCGGGAACCGAGGGGTCCATTTGCCCGTTGTCTTGGTCTACGGCCATTCAGCCTCCACCGCTGACTGATCCACAGGGCCCGGAGATTGTGCATA
>JADGNS010000326.1 GCA_017883355.1 Candidatus Solibacter sp. | reverse complement strand
ACGTCCCCGACAACGTCAGCTATTTCGTTTCTCCCGACTATCCAACAACAGGGCAGCGGCACCTGCAATCGCCCAGGCATCGCACAAGTTCATGGAACGGCGTTTCACGGGAGGAATCCGGGATTGTTGGACGATAGCGCTGTTCTCGACAGGATTCACCGGCGGACCGTCCGCCGCGATTGGGACCTAGCCCGCGCTTGGCTCGCCCGGGAACTCGATCCTTGATGGGCGGGCGAGGCGCGCACGTTCGGGCGGTGGCTGATCTGTCTATTGCCGGTCGTCTTGCCCTCCGATTTCCTGGCTCAGAGACTGTGCCCTCGAAAGGCTTTATGTCGATCTAGATCCCGATCCGGACGGTGGCGGCGCTGTGACGCGGTCGCAGCCTCCACCAGATGCGGCACGCCGATGAATGAAAGTCAACTACCGCAGGCGAGCATACTCGGCCTTAGCCTGAATGAGGACCGGTACGTCAGGGTCGGCGTCCTTCCAGAGCGTGAGGAACCCCTCGTAAGCGGCCTTTGCTTTGCCATGATCGCCCGCCATTTCATATGCTCTCGCCAGTTGCAGGCGCGTGCTGACGACGATAGTAGGATCGTTGGACACGATTCCGAGATTGGCGACAATCTTCTGGAATTCCGTGGCCGCGTCCAGTCCCCGGTGTGCCGCGAGGTAGGCTTGGCCGCGCAAGTAGATCGCATACAGCGAACCCGCGAATCCAGCGGTCTGGTTGCCTTGCCAGCCCATTTCGTACGGACGGGCGGACTGAAGCAACTCGATGGCCTTGGCCGGGTCACGATGGTTCAACGCGAGTTGTGCGCGCAGCACGGGCAAGTGACCGTTCCGGACGTAGGTGTCCTCCGGGAAGCGACGGTCCAATTCCTCGGTCAGGGACTCGGCTCTAGGATCCTTCAGAAATGCCAACGCGAGAGCCGCCCCGGTCAGTGCGTCGCGATCCTTTGAATAGCCGAGCGCCGCGTTGGCTGCCCGTAGCGCTTCGGACGGATTGCCGAATAGAAATTCGCGGACGGCGGCCCCGGACTCGTGCTGGGCCGCTCCTTCCATGTGTCCGATTGCGACCGCCATGTTGGTCGCCCTCGTCGATTTCTCCCGTGCCTGCCGTAAGTGGCCACGGTAGGCGAGCGCGCAGGCCTCCAGGTCCCAGAACCAGTCTTCCGAGCCGGCTCGTTCCTGGCCGATCGCGTCCACCCGATGCATCTCCCGGGCATCATCGGTCATGAGGGCGACCTGGTGACGCAGCGCGAGGTACTCGGGAATGTCCAGTTTGCGTTCGGATGCTTTGTCGAGGACCGCCAACGCCTCGGCGGGACGGTTGCGGCAGATACTACTGAGGGCCAGGTTATGATAACCGTACGCGTTGTCCGCATCGAGCTCGATGGACTTCTTTCCTGCTTCGGCTGCCGCCTCGAACTTGCCCACTCCTTGCAGAATTGCCCCCGCCAGAAAGCTGTGGGGCATCACGTCACGCGGGTAATTCGTAATCCATATTTCGCAGGTCTGACGCGCCTTTTCGAGGTTTCCGAGCGCTGTTCGTTGGTAGAGAAGATCGATCGAATACCTCTCGGCCTCGCTGGCGCGATCCCGCAGCGACCAGGCCTTGGTAGTGTTTTCGCGCGCCAGCGCGGTGGATCCCAGGCTGGCATGCATGAGCCCCGCAAACGCGTACGCCGCGGCAAACTTGGGATCGATGTCGACGGCACGCTGGAAGAAATCCAGGGCGACGCGTGGACCTTTGGAGGAAATCGCCGCCCGGCCCGAACTATACTCTTTCAGAGCCTCGATCGATGGGGTGGTGGCCTCTTCGAGCGGCGTGGAATGTTGCTTGACGCTCGCGAGCGATTCTCCGGCGCGGGCTCTGAACGTTCCTGCCAGTTGACTGAGGGCCGTCAGCACTTCTTCTTTGCGCGCGACCTGTACCTGCTCATCGGCAAGGATTTCTCCGGTCCGGCAGTTCCGGGCGCGCAGCCCCAAAACGTATTGGCTTCCCAGACCGGCGATCGATCCTTCCACCGTGGCGGAAATCGACGTTCGCTCGCATATTTCCCTCGCGACCTGCGCACTCAGCGGCGTATCGGCGGGCTTATCCATCTGACGCAGCGCCCGAGCCACCCGCTGATCAGAGAGCAGACTCAAGTAGGGAGACTGGGCAAGTTGTGTCGCCAACCCCTGACGCAGCGTGCCATCGAACACCGGTTCCCCCGTCGTGTTTGCAAAATCCGCCAGGATAATTGTGTCTTTGTCGGTGAGAGCCGGATTAGGCCGGTGAGTATACCAGTAACCAAAGGCGGCAGCGGCCACCCCGAACGTAACCGTTAAGGCCACCGGCAGCAGCTTCCCGCGGCGAACCGGGACCATGGCGGGGATGAAAGCCCGCCCGGAATCCGTATCTTTTTTGAGTTTGACCAGGTCCGCACGCACCTCCGCGGCGCTCTGGTAGCGCAGGTTACGATCCTTCCGCAGGCACTTGCCGATGATTCGTTCGAGCTCCGGCGGTACGCCCGGAAGCAGACTGCCGGGCGGCTCGGGATCGCGGTTTAGAATCGACTCGAAGATCACCCCCGGGCTCTCGCCGCGAAACGGCAGCTTACCAGTGGCCATTTCGTATAAAACGATTCCGAACGAGAATAAGTCCGTGCGCGCATCGAGCGGCTGAGCTCTGATCTGCTCGGGCGACATGTAGGAAATCGTCCCCGGAGCGTCCCCCGGTGTGGTTAATTCCTCTTCAAGATTGACTGAATTTTCGTGGTGTCCCGCAATAGGGTTGATTTTCGCCAAGCCGAAATCGAGGAGTTTTGGGTGTCCGCCGCGCGAAGTGATGAATATGTTCGCCGGTTTGATATCTCGATGGATAATTCCCGATGTGTGCGCGGCATCCAGCCCGTCGGCAATGCCGGTGGCCAGCGAAAGTATGGTCTCGACGTCCATCGGCCGTCCGCCGATGCGATCCTTCAGCGTTGCGCCCTCCAGGAACTCCATTACGATGAAGGCTCGGCCGTCCTGCTCGCCGATGTCGTAAATCGTGCAAATGTTGGGGTGGTTCAGCGCCGAGGCTGCTCGCGCTTCGCGCTGGAAACGGCTCAGCGCCTCAGGGCCGGTAGCGACCTCGGCAGGCAGGAACTTCAATGCCACGAAGCGATGAAGACGTGAGTCGCGGGCTTTGTACACGACGCCCATCCCACCGCTCCCCAGCTTCTCTTCGATTGCGTAGTAGGACATCGCGCTTGGGATCAAGGAATCAGTTCCGTCCTGGCGAGCCATTTGGATGGCGAGGCCCTCCATCGCCGGACGCTTGAGGAAGCGCTCCCCGGCAGGTTTCTCCAAGATCAGCAGGGAACGGACTTCGAGTTCGAGCGCAGAGTCTCCCGCGCAAGCGTCGCTGAGAAACGCCTCGCGCTCGTCGAGTGGGCGGTCGAGCGCCGACTGCAATACATCCTCAACTATTTTCCAGCGTTTGGGATCCATCCGAGGCACCACTACCACCACCCGTCAGTTCCCGTAGCAGCCAGACCTTGGCCGCCCTCCAGTCGCGCTTCACTGTGATCTCCGATACTTTCAGCACCTCGGCGATCTCCGCTACTTCCAGTCCGCCAAAGAAGCGCATCTCGACCACTTGCACCTTCCGCGGATCGATTCGTGCCAGTGAGTTCATCGCATCATCAAGCGCGGTTAGATCAGGATCCTGCCCGCCACCTACGTCGGAAACCTCATTCAAAGAGAAGTGCGGAATATCGCTTCCGCGTTTCAAATTGTGGCGGCGCGCGTGTTCCACCAGAATCCGCCGCATCAATTGGGCCGAAACGGCGAAGAAATGCGCCCGGTTTTGCCATTGCATGCGCTTGTAATCCACTAAGCGAACGTAGGCTTCATTGACGAGGGCGGTGGCTTGCAGACTGTGTCCCGCGGGTTCACCCCTCATGTACCGCCGGGCCAAGCGGTGGAGTTCGTTGTAGACGATGGGCGTAAGCCGGTTGAGCGCCTCCTGGTCGCCCTCGCTCCAGGCGCGCAGCAGGGCACTGGCGTCGGTCGTCGATTCTGGCTTGCCGTTCATCGTGTGCAACCAATTGTATCGCGACGAAGAACGCATGATCTCCCAGCGGCGCGCCTTGCGCCTTATCCAAGTAGAGGAGTTATATGAAACCACTGTCTTACGCACTCGCGCTTACCATTGCGCTCAGCGCCGGATTCAATGTAAGCGGCCAGCAACTGGCCTACACCAGCATCGACTTCCCGGGCGCGACTTCGACCTCGGCTTGGGGAATCAACTCGCACGGTGACGTTGTCGGAGTCTACACACTACCCGACACATCGGTCCACGGGTTCCTGTTCAGCGGTGGCGAGATCACCTCGCTCGATTATCCGGGCGCCGCTACGACACACACCTGGGGAATCAACGATCACGGCGAGATCGTCGGAGACTACACCATCGGCGGCGTCATGCACGGCTTCTTGCTCAGCAACGGACGTTTCTCGAACATCGACTACCCCGGCTCCATCGCCGGTGGTCCCGCCGCCATTAACAACTCAGGCCAGATTGCGGGCGCCTATAATGCGCCTGACAACAGCTTTCACAGCTTCCAACTGGCCGGATCAAGGTTCACCAACCTCGATTTCCCCGGCGCCACGTCCAATCAGGGGAACGGAATCAATTCTCTCGGCGACGTGGTGTCCAATTACACGCTCAACGGGGTGACCCATGGTCTCGTGGTGAGCAATGGCAAGTTCACAACCATCGATGTTCCGGGCGCGGCCTTCACTGGCGCCTATGGCATCGACCCGGCCGGCAACATTGTCGGCCGCACACGCGACGCAGCCGGCGTCACTCACGGATTCCTGCTGAGCGGCGGCAAGTTCACCATGATCGACATTCCCGGTGCGACAGCCACTGCGGCTTCGGTGATCAATGTAAATGGCGACATTGCCGGACGCTATACGGCCGGGGGCATCAGCCATGGTTTCGTGTTGACCAGCCCCGCCGTGAGCTACACCATCACTGACCTCGGCACCCTGCCCGGCGGTTCCTTCAGTCAGGCCAGCCAGGGAAACACGGATAACGGACTGATCGCGGGCGTCTCTGACACACCCGACGGCGCGCAGCACGCCATCCTGTGGTACAGAGGACTGCTGAGCGATCTGGCCACCACCGGACTCGGCGGGCCCAACAGTTTCTCGATCGCGCTGAATAGCTTGGGTCAGGTGGTAGGTCAGGCCGAAACCTCAGTGAAGGATACGGAAAATTTCTGCCTTTACGGTACGGGCCTGCAATGTCTTCCTTTCCTCTGGCGGAACGGAATCATGTCGGCGTTACCCACGCTTGGGGGCCCCAACGGAGCCGTCTCCAGTATCAACAAACATGGCCTGGCGGTGGGCCTGGCTCAGAACAACACGGTGGATCCGGCCTGTCCGGCGCCGATCACGCACAGCTACAAGGCTGTTGCCTGGGGGCCGGGACCGGGCCAGATTCGAGAACTTCGTCCGCTGCCCGGCGACACGGTCGGCGTCGCTTTCTGGACCAACGACGCAGGTCAATCCGTCGGCACATCGGGCCTTTGCTCCAACACCACACCCAATGGGGTTATCGTTGGACCTCACGCCGTACTGTGGGATGCGGACGGCTCGGTCGTCGACCTGGGCAACCTCGGCGGGTCCGTGGATACGTCACTTGCGGCGGTGGGCAACCGCGCGATCTACATTAACAATCGCGGCCAGGTGGTCGGCGGCTCGACGCTCCCTGGTAATAAAACAGCTCATGCATTCCTCTGGACCAAGGACACCGTCATGAAGGACCTCGGCGTGCTCCCCGGCGATTTCAACAGCGGCGCGCTGGCCATCAACGATCGCGGCGAAGTTGTCGGCATTTCTAACGACTCCGAGGGCAATCCCCACCCCTTCATTTGGCGCGACGGTGTCATGAGCGACCTCAACGAACTCGCGTCCGCGGATTCTCCTCTTTACCTGCTCCTTGCGTTTGGCATCAATACGCGGGGCGAAATCGTCGGCCTTGGGGTAACGGAGGCCGGCGAGGCTCACGCGTTTCTGGCAACGCCGCGTCTGAGTGCGGTCTCCGGCAACTCGATGGCGAGCCGGCGCCCGGTCGTGTCCGAACGCGTGCGCAGACAGCTCGAGCAACGGATGCCTTTGGGCTGGCGC
>JADGNS010000325.1 GCA_017883355.1 Candidatus Solibacter sp. | reverse complement strand
CTTCCATTGTTCGCAAGTCCACGAATGGTGCTTCAGCCCCGAGGCGAGGAAGCTTACCAGCGGGCCGGTGTCGAGCAGGCCCGGACCTTTCTTCACTGGCCAAAACCTTCCATGTATTTCGGATTGTCGGCCAGATCTTTGGGCAGGCCCTTCACCGAACCGGCAAGGTCTCGCGCCAGGTCGTAACACGAGACTGCGCCGGTCGACGGTTGCTCGTGCAGACCCTTTTCGAGACTCTCCCTCACAAGCGAGGATTTCGTCACCCGCCTCGCCTTGGCCCTCCTGACGAGCTGGGCCAGGAGCTCATCGGGCAACTTCACGGAGATCGTTCGCATGATCACAGGGTAATACGCGCCGTTCTGCCGCGCAATACCGTACGCCGGCGGGTCTTCCGGGAAACTGGTACCCGCGTGCTGCCGACGGGCCGACGGGCCCGGCCGGCCCCACATTCGATCCGTTAAAATGAACGCATTTGGGGCTACAATGAATCCGTCATGACACGCCGCGATCTCCTTGCCGCCGCGCTGGCCGCGCCGCTCGTCCGGGCCGCCGCCGCCAAAATCCCCATCGGGATCACCGATTGGAACCTACGCCTCTCCGCCAATCCCGAAGCCATTCCCCTCGCCGCCCAACTCGGCTTCGACGGCGTGCAAATCTCCTGTGGCCGCCGCCTGGTGGACGATAAGATGCCGCTGGATAATCCCGAGGCCATCGCCCGTTGCCTGGCGCTCTCCAAACAGCACAAGATCCCCATCATTGGCACTTGCGCCGACCGCCTCCACGATAACGGACTCAAGAGCGATCCCCTCGCCGTCCGCTGGGTTCACGATTCCATCCGCCTCACCCGGGCGGTCGGTACGCGTGTGCTGCTTTTACCGTTTTTCGGCAAATGGGCGCTCCAGACCCGCCAGGAGATGGAGTATACCGGCGACGCGTTGCGCGACCTCGCGCCCGAAGCCGAAAAAGCGGGCGTCATCCTCGGCCTGGAGAATACCAACTCCGCTGAGGACAACGTCCGCATCATGGATCGGGCGCACTCCAGGAACGTTCTGGTCTATTACGATGTCGGCAACTCCACCGGCAATGGATTCGACGTCTTGAAGGAGATCCGCTGGCTCGGCAAGGACCGCATCTGCCAGATCCACCTGAAGGACAACCCCAATTACCTCGGGGAAGGCAAGATCCAGTTCGTCCCCATCGTGGCGGCGATCCGCGAGATCGGCTACACCGGCTACGCGGTGCTGGAAACCGACTCCAAATCGCCCGCCACGCTGGAAAGCGACATGCGCAAAAACCTGGGTTATATACGGGGAGTGTTGGGGGCTTAAGACAAACGCCCCCTCGCGGTCGCGCCTCTACTTATTGCTTGCGGGGGCCGCGGCCTCCCGGTCCACGCCCTCCGCCCGGCGCCTTCTTCACCGTGTAATCGGAGGGAATCTGGAAGAGCGACGGATCCGGCTGGCTGCGGTTGACGTTCATCAACTCCATAGTCGTGGTTCCGGTGCGCGGGTCGGCCGACTTGGTCATCAGCGGCACCTTCAAATCGTCCGCCATCCAGGTCTCACGCACGGTCTCAATGGCCTGGGAGTTGCCGATGGTTCCCGCCGGAATGGAGTGGGTCACGCGCGCCCCGCTGGCGATCATGCCATTGATCGAGCGTGCCGCCAGAGTTTCGCGCTTCACATTCGCATCGGTTTGCGCCGCCGGCCGTCTGCCGGCGCCCATGGTTTGCATGCGGTTTGTGCTGGTGCCTTGGGACCAGTTGGGAAATCTGGCGGGCCGGCTGGACGCCGTCTTATTCGTCGCGTCCAATTCGTGGACTACGCCTGCCACCGGATCGGAGATGGTGACTCTGGTCTCGGTTTGCCCGTCGGGCCCTTTTCTGGTGGTTTCTCTGCGGACGCGGCCCAGGCTGTCGCGGTAAACAGCGGTCTGTTCCGTGCGCAGGATGAAACCTCCGGTGGCCAGCACCTGTTGCGACGTTCTGATTTCCACCCCCGAGTAGGGCGCGTCCGTTACCGTCTCCATGGGGCCCATTCCGCCGCGCCCGGGCCCGCCTGGCCCGCCGAATTCCATGGGCCCGCGGCCGCGCGGGCCCATGGGCGGCTGCGCCAACAGACTGCCTGCTGCAACCAATCCGGCTAAGAGTACTTTCCTGTTCATTCATGCCTCCTGGCGTTTTCGCGAGCGACGCATCTTCGTACGCCCCGCTATATAAGCCTTGCGCGAAAGCGGAGAAAAGTTCCCGAAATCCGGCTGTTCCCACCGGGTCGGCTACCGCGCCTTGTCCCCTGCGCGAAACGCGTAGACATGAGCCACCGTGCGCACGTACAGCGTGTCGCCCAGAATCGCCGGGCTGGCGAAGACTTCCTCCGCCAGCTCATTGCGCGCGAGCACCTTCAATTCCTCCCCATCGGCGAGCACCGTGACTACGCCATCGCGCGAAATGAAGTACAGGCGCCCGGCGGCCGCCACCGGCGAGGCGTAGTACTCGCCCGGCGTTCCCAACCGGCCGCGAAAAATTACGCGGCCGTCGCGCGCGTCCATACAGGTCACGATGCCGCCGTTGGTGACCATGTATAGCCGGTTATGGTAGAGCAGCGGCGAGGGGACCTCGGGGACGTTCTTGGGCTCGGTCCAGGCGACATGCGTCGCGCCGATATCGCCCTGCCCGCCGGGTTTGATCGCGATCAGCCCATGCGGCCGCACGACGGATGCCATCATCGCCCGCACCGGTTCCCACTCCTGCCGGGTCAGATAGCCGTCGTGATTGGCATCTAACTGGGAGAAGTATCGTTTGACGCTGATGTGAGCGAACGGTGTGTCGTCCGGCACGTCCGGCCGCTTCATCAGAAAGACGTCGTCGCGCAGTTCGTCGCTGGAGATGCGTCCATCCTTGTCCTTGTCGTACCCGCTCAGCATTTCGTCCCAGGACGGCAGCGGAGGAATGAAGGAGGAGTCGCCGGAGTTGCTCCAGGTAGGCACGAAGAGCATCCCCTGGCCGGCCACCGGCGTTGCCGTGCCGTTGGAATGGACTCCCAGCCACCAAAGGCGCTTGCCGTCGCGTAAATCGAAGGCGGCCACGCTTCCGGCGCCGTGGACCACCGCCTGCCCACCCCACACCACGGGCGTCGAAAAACCATTGGTCCCCTGGACTCCCGAGGACCCCATGGTCGATTGCCACTTCACCGATCCATCGCGCCGGTCGAAGGCGTACACGATTGCTCCGGGCCCGGTGGGACTGAGCAGCAACAGATCGCCTTCCACCACCGGGGATGTTCCGCTGCCGAATCTGTGGTTGGCCGTGGGCAGCGGGTGGGTCCACGCGGGCTTGCCGTCCAGCGTATAGGCCGCCAGGCCGTAGGAGCCGAAATACACGTAGAGCCGTTCGCCATCGGTGGCCGGTGTCGCCGAGGCGGGGTTGTTGAGGACGTGAAGCGGCTCGATCTCCTTGACGGCGAGATCCTGCCGCCAGAGCAGCGTCCCCTTGCCGCGATCGAGCGACGTGGTTTGGAATTTCCTGCCCGCTTTATCGAAAGAGAGCAGAAAGACCTGGTTGCCCCAGATACATAGCGACCCGTGTCCCACGCCTGCGTCGGCGCGCCAGGCGACGCCCTTCGCGGGGCTGAACTCGATGGGCGGAGCGGCATCTTCTGCGGCCACCCCGGTGCCCGAGGGCCCGCGAAATTGCGGCCACTGGGGCGCGTCGGCGGCGGAAGCGGCCAGTACTGTTAAAGATAATAAGATCGAGCTGCCTGTTATCATGACGACCAGTTCCAGGCTAAAAGAGATGCGGCCCCGTCGTCAAGCCACTCCGCGGCGCGGCGCTGGCCCAGTCACGTCGGCCCGCCGGTCCCCCGGTCCGCCCGGTCCGCTGCATGGTTCCCTGGCACTGCGAAAGCTGTAGAATAGATGGAATGCGAATCCTTCTTGCCTCTATTCTGGCCCTCGGGCTGCTCTCCGCCGCTGAGATCAAACTGGGCAAACCGCTCACCGTGAAAGAGCCCATGCCTCTCGCCACCCTGCTCGCCCACCCGGACGACTATGTCGGCAAGACGGTTCAGGTGAAAGGCAAGATCGTCGAAGTCTGCCAGATGGCGGGTTGCTGGATCGACCTCACCAACGACGCAGGCCAGAAGCTTCGCATCAAGGTCAACGACGGGGAAATCGAATTTCCGAAAGACGGCGCGGGCAAGACCGCTGTCGCCGAGGGTAAGTTCACCAAGAGCGACCTGACCAAAGAGCAGGCCATCGCCCGCGCCAAGGAAGAGGCCGAAGAGAAGGGCAAGACGTTTGACCCCGCATCGGTGACCGGTCCGGCGACGGTTTACCAGATTCAGGGCTCGGGTGCCGTGATTCTCTCCAATTAGCCCGTGATGCTGGGGACGCGGCTCGCGCTGTTCGCCCTGCTGCTGCCCGCGGCGGCGCCCGCGGCGCTATTCCATCTCAAGAGCTCCGCCGAGCGCTCGCCGGCGATCACGTTGCGCAAGCGCGTGCACGTCAACACGTTGATCACGGAGCCCGGCACGATGGAGATCGAGTGGGGTGGCGCGTTCTCCGTTGACGGCAGTTTTACGTTTCCCACCGCGATCCATTACACGCCCGAGGGCACGCACGCGTGGTGGGGCCGCACCGAGTTCAGCGCCAGCTTCGATTCGCTGTCCTATGATCAGGTCAATCATTTCGGCGACCGGGTCAGCGCCGCCGCCACCTGCGTGGTCCACGACGGCGACAAGTTGGATTTCGCCATCGCGCCTCAGGTTTCGTATCTGCTGCGCGGCGACTCGGGAGTACGTGTCGGCGCTACCGCCATCGCACGCTACGATGTGGGGCGCAGCAGCGCGGGCGTGACGTTCACCTGGACCGGCGCCACCAGTCCCTCGTCCACCAATCCCGCCGGCACCTTCGATCTCGGCACCGGATACGGCTTCCGTCTGAAACCTTCCGGCCCGCTCGGCCACCTGACGCCGCACATGAACTGGCTCTACGAAAAGTCCACCGGGAACAGCCACCAGGTCTCGCTGTTCGAGGGCATGGAGTATCAGGTGACGGAACCCTTCGCCATCGATTTTGCGGTGCAGCACATCAACTTGTGGGGCAATCAGCCCGACACCCAGTTCGTCGTCGGGCTCACCGTGAACACCGGTCACCTGCGGCGCCATTAAGAGAGTGCGGCATCGGACAGCGTGGCTCCAGCTTCGAATCGCCGGCTTGCGAGCGATCCGATATCTCCCGCAGGGTTCTTTCGATTCACCGAGTGTGGCGGACGGATCGGAACCTGCGCAGGCCTAACGTGCCGAGCAGACAACCGAGGGCCACTAGTCCCGAGGAACCGGGCTCGGGGACGCTGCCGGTAGCGCCAACGCAGCCGCCTATGTCCGTCGTGCCGGCCAAGGTCGCGGTCGTCTCCGCGTACACACAGCCGTTGATGGTGCCTGCAAGCGGCCCACTGCCCCCCGTGCCGGCGGACATGGTGAAGTTCCTTCCAGCTAGAATGTTCCCATCCCAAGTCACAGGTAACACATTGGTGGCGCCTGAGATCGTGGCGTCCCTGCCAATGATCCAGTAGATGTTACTCGATAGCGCTCCGTTTATCAGACTGAACGTGACGGGAGCGTTAATTTGTATGTCTCTGGTAACTTTGATGATGAAAACTTCACTGCTGTCACTGTTGGCATCGAAGGTCAAAGCAGCGCCCGCAACCGAACTGACGTCGGTCGACGAAAAATTGTATACAGTGTTGCCCAGGAACGTGATGGGCCCCGCGAGACCACTCTTTGTCTGCGTGGGTGGCGTCGATACGTCGCTAAACGCCAGACCGTACGCGGTTACGAAGTCGGTGTACGCCTGTCCCACAGTCGTGCCCGGGGCGTTCGGCGCCGTAAATTGCGTGCCGCTGACGGCAGTCCCCGGCGGGAAACCCGTTATCGTAATTGTGGCCCCAACATTGCCGGTGACCACAGAGGTCCCGGTATTCGAAATGGTGCCGGCGAGCAACCCGAAAGGGAAGGCGCTGGCCAAATTCGGCGCGACTACGCCTCCGAAAGCGGGCACGGCAACCACCAGAACCAACAGCGTCCAGAACCAAATTCGCATGTTTCCTCCTACGGTCCAGAACTCTCCGCGCTGCTTCCACGCGCATACTATCGGGAGTAGTATACGCCGCAAACAGTTCTTA
>JADGNS010000324.1 GCA_017883355.1 Candidatus Solibacter sp. | reverse complement strand
CGGATGTTTGGACGACACCGTAAAGCCCGTGTTTTGTTTGGACTGTCCGACGTCCTCTTGGCCGCGTTGGCGTTTGAGGCGGCTTACCAGACGCGCGTCGTGCTGCATCTGGAGCACGATTTCTATCTGACCGTCGAACGCAAGGCACTCGTCCTCGCCTTTGCCCTCGCGGCGTGGGTCGCGATCGGTCTGTGGCTGGAAGTCTACGAAAAACTGGACATCGGGAATCCCCGGGTAATTCTGCGGGATGTGGCGCGGCAGTGCGGATATGGCGCGCTATGCCTCATCGTTTTCGAATATGTCTGCCGGTTGGATCTGAGCCGCTTCTTTCTGGTTCTGTTTTCGGCCTACGCGGGGGTGCTGCTGCTCTTGTTCCGCCTGACGGCGGGACGCGTGGTGGGGGTGATCCGGCGCGAGTTTGCGGCGCCGCACTACGTGATGGTGGTCGGCACGGGCGCTCGCGCGGTGCGTATGGCGCGGGGGCTGGAACAATCGAGCGAGTACGGAATCCGGCTGCGCGGGTTTTTGAGCGAGAGCGCCAATGCTCCGGCGCAGATCCAACTGCGCGCGCTTTACAACGTCCTGCCGATCGCCGATCTGCCCTCGATTTTGCGGGAGCACGTGGTCGACGAAGTGATCTTCGCGGTGGGCAGCGAGAGCCTGTCGGAACTGGAAGAAATCTTTCTCATGTGCGATGAAGAAGGCGTGCGCACCCGCGTGGCGGTGGACTTTTTCCCGCACGTCAACAGCACGGTATCGCTGGACCGGTTCGGCGAGACGCCGCTATTGACCTTTTCGGCGGCGCCGTACGATGAAATCAGACTGCTGTTGAAGCGCATAACGGATATTGCGATCGCCTCGGCCGGCCTGGTGGTGCTGTCGCCGTTGATGGTGGCGATTGTGGTTCTGATCCGGCTGACGTCGCCGGGTCCGGCGGTCTTCCGGCAGGTGCGCTGCGGGTTGAACGGGCGGCTGTTCCTGTTTTACAAGTTCCGCTCGATGGTGGAAAACGCCGAGGCCCTGAAGAAGGACCTGGAACATCTGAATGTGCGGGAGACGGCGTTCAAGATTCCGGACGACCCGCGATTGACCGGGATCGGGTGGTATCTGCGGAAGTTCTCGATTGACGAGTGGCCGCAATTGTGGAACGTGCTGCGCGGGGATATGTCGCTGGTGGGGCCGCGTCCGGCGGTGCCGAGCGAGGTGGAGCAGTATCAGCGTTGGCAGCGGCGGCGGCTGCGGATGCGTCCGGGGCTGACGTGCCTGTGGGCGATCTCGGGCCGGGACAATGTGGATTTCGAAACCTGGATGAAGATGGACATGCAGTACATCGACAACTGGTCGCTGGCGCTAGACTGGAAGATTCTGTTGCGGACCATCCCACGCGTGCTGACCGGCCGCGGGGCGAATTGAGCCCTAGCCGGGGCGGAGAGAGACGATGCACATTATTCCGACGCAAGATGAAGTGGTCGCGGTGCTGCGGGAGACCGGCGCGCTGCGCGACGGCCACTTCGAGTATCCCAGCGGGCTGCACTCCAACGAGTACCTGCAGGTGCCGCTGGCCATGCGCTACTACCAGCATCAGCGCATGCTGAGTGTCGGGCTGAGCCGGTTGCTGCGCGCCAACCCGGAAATCCGCGCGATTGTGCCGGAGCTTTCCATTGTGGTTCCGATGACGGGCGGGCTGCCGGTGGCGTACGGCGTCACCGAAGCGCTGCGCGCCAAGCAGGTGTATTGGGCGGAGCGGGAGCACGACAAGGAAGCGCTGCACTTTCGGCAATACCTGGAGCAGCACCCGGGCGAGCAGGTGGTGCTGGTGGACGACATTCTGCGAACGGGAAAGAAGCTGGATGAGTTGAAACGGCTGCTGGAATCGCGCGGGGCGACAGTAGTCGGATTGGCGGTGATTATTTATCAGCCGACGCCGGACACGCTCGATTTCGGCAATCTGCCCTTGTACTATCTGGCGAAGCTCGACGCGCGCTACTACGCCGACGCGGCCCACTGCGAATTGTGCAAACGGGGCATGCCGCTGGAGAAGGTCTGGATTTAGCGCTACGCGCGGCGGCGCATTTCGGCGCGCGCCTCGGCTTCGGCCGTTTTGGCGCGCTCCGTCTCGCGTTTGTCGTGCAGTTTCTTGCCCTTGGCCACCGCGATTTCGCACTTGATGCGGCCATTCTTCAGGTAAATTTTGATGGGGATCAGAGCCAGGCCCTTTTCCCGCGTAATGGCCAGCAGCTTATCGATTTCCCGCCGGTGCAGCAATAACTTGCGATTGCGGATGGGAGGGTGGTTCTCGCGGTTGCCGTGGGAGTACTGGCTGATGTGCGCGTTGAGCAGCCAGGCTTCGTTGCTCAACACGCTGGCGTAGGCTTCCTTGAGTTGGACCTTGCCGTCCTTGGCGGCCTTCACCTCGGTGCCGGTCAGCACCATGCCGCACTCGAAGCGCTCCAGCAGGAAATAGTTGTGGAAGGCTTGCCGGTTATCGCTGAGGATCTTGAGGGTAGAGTCTTTCTTGTCAGCCAAATTGACCTCAACGCGCGGAAGCCCAACTACGTCAATGAGTTTAGATGGTTCCGAACAGGGAATCGAACTTGATTTTATCACGAGGCCGTTTGCGGAGACCGAGAGTGCGCCGAAATATGTATCTTTTCAATCGCTTAACCGCGATCCTGCTGACCGCCGTGCTGCTCGGCCCCACGCTTCCACTGGAGGCCAGGACCAAGAAGGGCGACAAGTTCCTGACCGAGGGGCGGCTCCACGAACAGAAGAAGGAGTGGGACGCCGCGCTCGAAGCCTACGAAAAGGCGCTTTCCGAAGACCCGGCCGACATCCTGTACCAGATGGCGGCCACCAAGGTCCACTTCCAGGCCGCCCAATCCCACGTCGATAAGGGACTCAAAATACGTGCCGACGGACAACTCGGTGAAGCCTTGCTCGAATTCCAGAAGGCCTACGCGATCAATCCGGGGTCTGCGGCGGCTGCCCAGGAAATCCGTCGCACTACGGAAATGATCGACCGGGAACGCAAACGCGTGCAGGAGACGGGGAAAGAGTCAGACCCCCAGGAACGCGTGATGACGGCGGGCGACAAGGCCAAAAAGGAAACGGAAGACCGCATCAACAGCATTCTCGGGATTCCGGAGTTGCGGCCCATCGATCAGAACCCGATCAATCTGCGCATGAACGGTTCCTCCAAACTGCTGTTTGAAACCGTCGCCAAGGTGGCCGGTCTCAACGTGCTTTGGGACCCGGAGTACCAGCCGCCGGTGAATCGCAACATCCCGGTGGAATTCCAAAACTCGACGCTCGAAGAGGCGCTGGATTATCTGGCGGTGGTCACCAAGAGCTACTGGAAACCGCTCTCCTCCAACACCATCTTCATTACGATGGACAACCCCAACAAGCGGCGCGACTACGAGGAGCAGGTAGCCAAGGTCTTCTATCTCTCCAACGTCAACACGCCGCAGGAACTCCAGGAAATCGTCAACGCGGTACGGTCGGTGGCCGACATCCAGCGTTTCTTCCCCTACAACGCGCAGAATGCCATCATCGCCAAAGGCAGCGCCGACCAGGTGGCCCTGGCCGAAAAGATTCTGCACGATCTGGATAAGCCCAAGAGCGAAGTAGTAGTGGACATCATCGTGATGGAGGCCAGTTCGATCTATTCGCGGCAGCTTACCGCGGCCATCGCTTCGGCGGGCCTCACGGTTCCGGGGAATTTCACTCCCCGCGGCGGGCTGCAAGTGGTGAACAACCCCTCCACCACGGCGACCACCACCGGAACCACGGGCACCACCGTGGGCACCACGGGAACGAGCACCACGGGAACGACCACGAGCACGACGTCCGGAACCGCCATCCCCTTTTCCAACCTGGGCCGGATCTCCTCGGCGGATTTTTCCACTACCATCCCCAACGCCCTACTGCAAGCCGTGTTGAGCGATGCCAATACCAAGGTGCTGCAATCGCCGCAGGTGCGCGCCGTGGATAACGTGAAGGCGACGCTGAAGATCGGCGACCGCCAGCCTACCGCCACCGGCAGTTTCCAGCCGGGCATCGGCGGCGTGGGCATCAACCCGCTGGTCAACACGCAGTTCACCTTCATCGATGTCGGCGTCAACGTGGAAATCACTCCCCGCGTGCACGACAACGGCGATGTTTCGCTGCACGTGGACCTGGACATCTCGAGTGTGACCGGCCACGTCAACCTGGGCGGCATCGACCAGCCGATCATCGGGCAGCGCAAGATTTCGCACGATATCCGCATGCCCGAGGGCGCGGTGCAACTTCTGGGCGGCCTCACCAAGTACCAGGAGACGAAGAGCCGGACGGGCATCCCGGGGCTGGCCAGCATTCCGATTCTCAACCGCCTGTTCACCAGCGAGAACATTGACCGGCAGCGCCAGGAACTGATGATCGCGCTGATTCCGCACATCGTGCGCCGGCCGGAATTCACGGCGGAGAACCTGCGCGGCATCGCCGTGGGGAACCAGCAGTCGGTGCATCTGAACTATGGCCCGCGACCGGCGTCGACGCCGGTGGTTATTCCCAAGAAGGACGATCCGATGCCGAACGTGGGGGCCATGCCCGTGAAAGACCCCGCGCCGGCGAATCCGCCACTGACGGCGGCCAATTCGGCCGTGCCGCCGGCGGCCGTAGTCTCGATGCCGATAGGCGCCCCGGGAATGGCGCCCCCGGCGACCGCACCGCCGATGACCGCACCCCCTCTGGCCCCGCCGGCCACCGCTCCGCCCATGACGGCTCCGCCAGCCGCTCCGGCCGCCGACGACACGTCCGCGAAGCCGCCGGTGGGCACTGCCGTGGTCCGTTTCCTGCCTCCGCAGGTGGAAACCAACGCGCAGGGCATGATCACCGTTGCCCTCATCATTGAGAACGCGAACGATGTTGCGTCCGCGCCGCTGCAAGTCAGCTTCGATCCCAAGGTGGTCAAGCTGAACGATGCCGGGCGCGGCGATTTCTTCGCCAGCGACGGGCAGGTTCCGGTATTCACCAAGAACATCCAGAACGATGCCGGCGCGGCGGCCATGAACCTGAACCGGCTGCCCAATACCCCGGGCGTCTCCGGCTCCGGCGTCCTCGCCACATTGAACTTTCAGGCTGTCGCCAAAGGCTCCACTACCGTGACCATTCCCAATCTCACGGTGCGCAACGCTCAGGGACAGGCGGTTTTCTCCGGCAGCCCGCAGATGACGATTAACGTGAAGTAGTATGCGCCGCAAGTATCAAAGAGGACTTACCCTGGTCGAGCTGATCGTGGCATTCACGATCATGCTGATTCTCACCAGTATGAGTGTGCCGCTGGCCCGCTCCAGGGTGCGCGTGATGCGCGAGCGGGATTTGCGCTACGCTCTGCGCGAGATGCACACGGCCATCGATAAGTACAAGGACTATGCCGACCTGGGCTATCTCGGCCCTCAGAAACTCGGCACGAATAACTGGCCCGAGACGCTGGAAATCCTGGTGGAGGGCGTGAAACTGCCGGGCCCGGACGGCAAGAAGATGCGCTTCCTGCGGCGCATCCCGGTGGATCCGTTCACCGGCAAGGCCGAATGGGGCCTGCGCAGCGATCAGGACGACCCCAAGTCGCTAAGTTGGGGCGGCCAGTGCGTATTCGACATATACAGCAAGACACAGGAAAAGACAGCCGATGGAAAGCCCTATTCAGAATGGTAGACCGGTGAACGGACGCGCAGGGCGCGCCAGGAAGCGGCTGCGCGGTTTCACATTCGTGGAATTAATGGTGGTGATCACGATCATCGTGATCCTCATCAGCATGGCGATCCCCATTTACAACCGGTCCATTATCCGCGCCAAGGAAAGCGTGCTCAAGAATAACCTGTTCACGCTGCGTACCGTGATCGATCAATACTCTTACGATAAGGGGAAAGCTCCGGGGGCACTGCAGGATCTGGTTACCGAGGGCTACCTGCAGAAGTTACCCGTCGACCCCATGACGGGAAACAACCAGACCTGGCGCACGGTGATGGAAGACGCCAGCCAGAGCATCTCGCAATCCGAGCCGGGGATTTTCAACGTCTACAGCGGCTCTGACAAAATGGGCTTGGACGGAACGGCTTATTCCGACATCGCCGTGTGGTAGATTTGCCTATTCCTGCTAACCCGATGGGCATCGCAGCAGACAAAGACAAAACGCTCCC
>JADGNS010000323.1 GCA_017883355.1 Candidatus Solibacter sp. | reverse complement strand
ATCTATGCGGCGTGATCCACAGCGTCTGAACGACATCCTGGAGGCGTTGGACTGGATTGCGAAAGCGGTCACCGCACGAACGGAGGCCGATTTTCTCGCCGACGAGACGCTTTGTGGATGCTCCGCGCGAACCGGACGAGAGTGAGGCACGCGTGGCGCTTGAGATCGCCACGCGCGTTTTCGAGGACGTCAGTACTCTCCTGGCGCCGCCCCGCCTACCCTGAGAATCGAGTGCTTACTTTTTGCGGATCTCCCGGCGCAACCTCGGCCGCGGCCAGGCAGACCGCTAAACCACACACCGTCGATCGAGTCATTGGTGTCCTCATGCTGCTTCTCAGATCAGCTCCACAGGCGATCCGCCGATCGCTCCCGATCCCATTCCGGTGTCGGCTCGAAATAGCCCGGCTCCAAGAGGTGCTGCTTGACCACGGCTTCGTTGAGCGTCACCCCCAGCCCCGGTTTCTCCGGAACCGCGATGAACCCCTTCTTGACGATCGGCTTGTCCACGCCATTCACCAGATCGCTCCACCACGGTACGTCCACCGAGTGGTTTTCCAGCACCAGGAAGTTTTCCGTCGCGGCGGCGCAGTGCACGTTCGCCATGCAGGAAATCGGCGAGCCCGCAAAGTGCATCGCCATCGGCACCCCCAGATCTTCCGCCGCGTCGCCGATCTTCTTGGTCTCCAGAATTCCACCGGAAGTCGCCAGGTCGGGATGAATGATATCCACCGCGTGCGCCCGGCACAACTCGATGAAGTTCTCCTTCAGGTAAATATCCTCTCCCGTCAGGATGGGGATGTCCACCGCATCGGCGATCTGCTTCAAGAGGTCGGTGCGCTGCCAGGGAATCATGTCTTCCAGCCAGGCCATGTTGTATTTCGTCAGCGCCTTGCCCAGCCGGATGCAACTGTTCACGCCGATATGTCCGAAGTGGTCCGCCGAAAGCGGAATGTCCATCCCCACGGCTTCCCGAATCTGCGCCACGAAGTCCGCCATCAATTGCACGCCCTTTTCGGTAAGCTCCATGCCCGTGAACATGTGCTGCGTATTGGGGTTGGAGTTGACCCGCTGGCCCACCGGCATGGTCAGCGCGCCGGGGACGTCCGCCACCAGATCGACTCCCAAATCCATCTTTAGCCAGGTGAACCCCTCGTCGCGCCGCCCCTTCAAGCGCTGGCCGTACACCTTGGGATCGTTCGATTCGGTGGTATCCGCGTAGCAGCGTATGCTGTCGCGGAACTTGCCGCCCAGCATCTGGTACACCGGCACGTTGTAGGCCTTGCCCGCCAGATCCCACAGCGCCATCTCGATGCCGCAGACCCCGCCGCCCTGCCGCGAATGGCCGCCAAACTGTTTGATCTTGCGAAAAATCTTATCGATGTTGCACGGGTTCTCGCCTACAATACGGCTCTTCAGGAACAGCGCATAAGTCTTGCTCGCCCCGTCGCGCACCTCGCCCAGGCCGTAGATCCCCTGGTTGGTGTCGATCCGTATGATCGGGCACGTCATGGGAGCGCCGCGCACCGTGAGCGCGCGCATATCGGTGATCTTCAGATCGGTAGGCTTGGAGTTCGTGTTGGTGTTTTGCGGCAGAGCGTCCAGCGTTTCATCCGCCCAAAACCCGAGTCCCAGCGCTCCCGCCGCGTTTTTCAAAAATGACCGTCGCGGGTGTGAATAGTTTTTCTGTGCCATGGTGTGTAAGTTCCTTTCCTAAAAATCCCTCGTCCGTGCGAATAGTGTATACATGCGCACGCCCGAACGCCAGTGGTGTAGTGGATTTGCCTCGCTGCGGGTCTTAGGTACTGGGAAGTGTACGCGACGCCGTCGTAGCTGTCCCTCGTTGTTTGACAGCACACCCTACACCGGAAATATACATGCGCCCTTTCGGATATCTCTTCGTTCTTGCCGCGGGCGCCCTAGCCGCCGGGCCTGCGGCTTTTCACGTGAACTACGCCACGTACCTGGGTGGTGGGCTCGACGAGCAGGCGGCAGGGATTGCGGTCGATTCCGCCGGCAACGCCTACGTCGTCGGCACAACCTCCTCCCCGGACTTTCCCTTGACCTCCACCGCGTTCGGTGCTCCGTCCAAGGACAACGCGTGTGCGTTCGTCGCCAAAATAAGCGCCACCGGAGGCGCACTGGTCTGGTCGATCTGCCTGGCCAATTCAACGGGCGCCGCAATCGCCTTGGATGCGAGTGGCAATGTCTACGTCCTTACCGGCGCCACGATTACGAAACTGACCCCGGCCGCCGACAAGATTGTTTACTCTAAGTCGCTGGGGGCACTGGCAGCCGGCATGGCGGTGGACGCCGCGGGAAATGTTTACGCCGTGGGATCCGCCGGCGAAGGCTTCGCGACCACGGCTGGCGCCTACCAACCGGCCCTTGCTCCTGGCACGTGCTCCGCGACCTTCGGCGTCCACACTTCCCAATTCCCCTGTTCGGACGCCTTCGTCATGAAGTTGTCCCAAAACGGAAGCGTAGCCTACGCCACCTATTTGGGAGGGTCCGGCCCGGATCAGGCTCGCGCGGTCGCGGTCGATTCTCAAGGCAACGCGTGGATCACCGGCGATACCGTATCGCCGAACTTCCCCATCACCAGAGGCGCCCTGGGATCCACTTTCCATGGTGAGGTGGACCTGGGGCCCTTACAGTACGGAGACGCCTTCGTCGCCAAACTGGATCCCACGGGTGGGCGCCTGCTTTATTCCACGTACCTGGGCGGATCGGCGCCCGACGCAGGCTTCGCCATTGCCGTGGACAACGCGGGCGCGGCATACGTCGCGGGAGGCACGCAATCCACCGATTTTCCGGCCACCGCGGCGGCGTTCCAGCGTGTCTACGGGGGCGGCAACCCGATCCCGAGTTTCGCGGGAGACGCGTTCGTCGTGAAGTTTAATGCATCCGGCCTCGTCGTCTACTCGACCTTCGTCGGTGGCCCTCAGAACGAGAGCGCTACCGCCATTGCTGTCGATCCCCAGGGCAACGCCTATGTCAACGCCTATCCCAACACATCGACACAAACTCCAATTACGCTGTCGGTGTTGAGCGCGGACGGTTCCGCCATTGTGAACTCCGCAACGGTCTCCGGCTGGATCTCTATCGATAGCCAGGGCTCCGCGTATTTGGCGGGCGGCACGCGAGGCTACCTGTTTTTTCCATCGGCGGGAGCGTTCCAAAGTAAGTTCGGCGGCGGGACTTATGACGCTACCGTCGTGAAGATAGACTTCGCTCGCCCGCCATCCGCCTGGATCGCGAATGTGGTCAACGCCGCGGGTCTGCGATCCGGAACCCCGCAGAACTATCCCGTCTTCGATGTCTCTCCCGGCGAGATCGTCACTATCTTCGGAAGCGCCTTCGACGCCGGCACGCGTGTACTGTTCGATGGCATCTCCGCTCCCATCCTCTTCGTGCAGAGCGACCAGATCAATGCCGTCGTTCCATTCGGGGTGAAGGGACCAACCACCGCGATTACCCTCCAGGCGTCGGGGCAGATTTTTGGGCCCGGGACGATGGATGTGTTCGATGCCGTACCCGCGCTATTCACGGTGAACGGAACCGGCCGCGGTCAAGCCGCGATTCTGAATCAGGATGGGACCATCAATTCCACCACCAATCCCGCCGCGCGCGGCTCCGTGATTTCCGTCTTTATGACGGGCGCCGGACGCATGACTCCCCCGCAACAGGACGGCTCTCTCGGACCGGATTCTCCGCCCTTTCCGGCGCCGGTTCTGGGCGCAGGTTGCTCCATCGGCCAGGTTCTCTATGCCGGTGCGGCGCCCGGGTTGGTGGCAGGCGCCATACAGGTTAACGTGCGCATTGCAGAGAACGTCAGCCCCGGGGACCGCGTCCCGATCGTTGTCTACATCGGAAACTACGCCAGCGGCCTTCAGGGCGACACTACGGTAGCGGTACGTTAACTCCCCCACGTGTAGCGTAGCCCGTCAGGCCAATCCCACTTAGTTTTGATCAGGCGGCGATTCTGCGCAAATCGTGGGGCAGCCAATCCTGGCTGCAGCCGGCTTTCAGCCGGCCCTGGCGAGCATCGAAGGCCCTCGTGTGCCCCAAAAGAGCCGCGAAAGGCGTCCCCAGAGGGGACCCCAGGGCAAGACTGCCCGCCCCACAACTAATGCAGAATGCCGCGGTGCGAAAACTAAGTAGTTGGCCTTTCAGTCCGGGTGCCCTCTGGGCGAACCCCATTCCTGGGGGCATTCTTCCCGGGTTTCCCATGGAACTGCATGCTCGATATCGCGGTGTCCTGCTGCTCGTCTTCGTCCGTTTCTTCCAGATTCATGTGAGCGTAGTACGTGGCGTATCCGCAGGCGGCCAGCACCGCGAGCGTCAGCCCCAGCCAGCGCAGAGTCTGCCCGTTCCATGCACGGTCGCCGGAGACCGACGCCGCAGTCGTCCGGACCACGCCGTAGGCCGCCGACAGACCGAGCGCTAACTTGACGGTCCAGGGCAGCAGATCGAGGTGACTCTGGCCGCCGACCTGGCTCCAGAGCACAAATACTGCAATCACAGCAATCAGAAACAGCGTCGAATAGGCGAGGCGAAGTATGGGCATCGGATCGTGCCGACCCTTCATCTTACGTTATCCTGGAAGATAAGAATACTCATGGCTCACATCAACTCGGGGCTCATCCGCTCCTGGAGCAATTTCCAAAATGCATTTCGTCTGGCGATGGATTCCATCCGCGCGCAAAAGCTGCGCAGCTTCCTGACCCTGCTGGGCGTCATCATCGGCGTGGCCAGCGTGATCATGGTGGGTGCGGCCATCGAAGGCCTCGGAGTCTATGCCGAACAGAGCACCGCCAAAGCCTTCGGGTCGGAGTCTTTCCTGGTGGCGCAGATCGCCGCCACCGGCCGTCTGAGCCGCCGCGAGTTCTTCGAAAAGGTCAAGCGCAACAAGCCCATCCGCACCGCTGACGAGCGCTTCGTGGAAGCCCTGGCCGGCGACCGGGTGCTCTATAGCCCGTACCGCCAGCACATCTCCGATGTGAAGCGCGACAACATGATCTGCGAGGACAGTTCGGTGCTGGGCGCCGGCGCGGCCATGGTGGACATTCGCGATATCGGCGTGGTGGATGGCCGCTTCTTCACCGACCAGGAAGACCGTTCCCGCGCCTTCGTCGCCGTGATTGGCGATACCGTGCGCACCACGCTCTTCCCCGGCGATGCCTCGCCGCTCAATCAGACGGTCCGCATCGAAGGCATCGAATTCACCGTCATCGGCGTGCAGGAGCGCCTCGGATCCTCCTTCGGCCGCGACCTGGACAACTCGGTCTACATCCCGGCTACCGCCTTCAACCGCATGTACGGCCCGGGTAACGGCTTCGCGCTGTTTGGCCGTCCGCGGCCGGGCAGCGGTCTGGACCTGGAAGGTGCGCTGGATGAAACCCGCGTGCTGCTGCGCACCCGCTTCCACGCACTCCCCGGCCAGCCGGACAATTTCGACACGCTCACGCCGGACGCCATCCGCGGTTTCATCGATCAGGTTCTCGGCATGATTGCCGCCGTCGTGGTGCCGGTCACCTGTATTTCGCTGGTGGTGGGCGGCATCGTGATCATGAACATCATGCTGGTGAGCGTCACCGAGCGGACGCGGGAAATCGGCATCCGCAAAGCCGTGGGCGCGCGGCAAAGCGATGTCATGACGCAAATACTGATCGAGGCTGTGGTCCTGGCGAGCGTGGGTGGCGCCATGGGGGTCGCCCTCGGCGCCGTGGTGACCGCGGTGCTGGGCAGGGTCTTCGAACTCTCGCTGCACATCACGGCGGGCTACGTAGCGCTCTCGCTGGTAGTCTCCAGCGTGACGGGCGTCGTCTCCGGCTGGTATCCGGCGTCGCGCGCGGCAAAACTCGATCCGGTGGTGGCCCTTCGTGCGGAGTAATTCGTGAACATCAGCGCCGTACAGAACGTGAAACTGGCCATCCAGGCGGTGGGCGAACACCGCTTCCGCTCGCTGCTCACCGTGCTCGGCATCGTGATCGGCATCACCACGGTGGTCACCGTGGCTTCGCTGCTCACCGGACTGCGCGAAGGCGTGGTCACGTTCTTCCAGGAAATGGGACCGGACAACATTTTCGTCTACAAGACCTCCGGCGACCCCAGCCAGGAGCCGCCCAAGGAACGCAAGCGCCGGGCTATGAAACCCGAGTACGCCGAGGTGATCCGGCGCTGGGCCACGTCGGTGGAGGACGTCGGGCTGCAGCTCTATATTCCG